>JALTWL010000315.1 GCA_027047045.1 Micavibrio sp. | reverse complement strand
CTTCTTGGATTTTTGCCTCCTCTTTAGTTCTTGCAATATTCATGGTGATAAATACACTCACTTCTGGATGCAAAATAATCTTAACTGGATAAAGACCTAGCATTTTAAAGCTTCTATCTATATGTACCTGCTTGCGTGCTATGGTTATGCCAGCCTCTGTTACAGATGCTGCAATATCCTTAGAGCTAACAGAACCATAAAGCTGCCCGCCTTCTGATGCTTGTCTTATCACAGCAACCACCATTCCATCTAACTTTTTAGCAAGTTTTTCAGCCTCTGACCTGCGTTTTAAATTATCAGCCTCTAATTGTTTTTTCTGAGTTTCAAAAAAAGCTATATTTTCTTTAGTTGCACGTAAAGCCTTTTCCTGTGGTAAAAGAAAATTACGCGCATAGCCAGAACGAACGGTAACAACATCGCCCATTTGACCAAGTTTTTCAACACGTTCTAGTAAAATAACTTGCATTTTTCTTATTTCCTTTCATTCCATGTGGTTGCTGTGCGTTCAACAACATATGGTAGTAGTGCTAAATATCTAGCACGTTTAATAGCCTGCGAAAGTTTACGTTGTTTTTTGCGTGAAACACCCGTGATACGACTTGGAATAATCTTGCCACGTTCAGATATATAACGACGAAGTAATTTAATATCCTTATAATCAATAACCTGCGCACCTTCGCCACTAAAAGGACATTGTTTTTTATGACGAAACATTCCTCTTCTAACTGGTAAAGAATTTGATTTTGTTGTGTTTCCTTCACTCATGCTGCCTCTCCCTTATTATATGTGTTATTATCATTGCTTTTACGCATCATAAGTGATGGTTCTTTTGGTAATTCCTCCATACGTACAGTCATAAAACGCAACAAATCTTCGTTAAGGCGCATATTACGCTCCATCTCAGCTATAGCATCACTAGAACCATCAATATGCATCATCACATAATGTCCTTTTTTATTTTTACGAATTTTATACGCTAAGGTCCTAAGCCCCCAATGCTCAGTCCTAGCAACTTTAGCGCCATTATCTGCTAAAATTTTTGAATAGTCGCCTGTCAAGTCTTTCACTTGTTTTTCTGATAAGTCCTGACGAACGATAAATATCGTTTCATAATAAGCCATTTTTTTTCCTTTTCCTATGGTTGTACAAATATACCCAAATATTGCTGGGTTATCTTACAGCTAATCCCTAAAATAAATAGAATCAGCAGGTAGCCAGAAACCAAACTCCTGACAATGGCGGGATTATAACTATTTATAAAATATAATCAAGATTATTTTTATGAATATTGCGATTTACTTTTTCAACAAACCACCTTCAACTGCATATATAGAAAAGCTATTTTCAATTCCTGCTCCTACTTTTTGTGAGATAAAAACATTGTTGCCTAGTTTTTCATGATATGCAGCAGAACCACCACCTATTTCTGTTAAGGAGTTTGGAAAAGGAGGCGCGATATAATTAACCAAAATAGGAATTGATTTTTTATCAGATTTAAGTTTAGCTTTAGCAAAATTTTCAAACTCAAATATATGTGTTCCCATATGTTTTACTTTGCTACTGCCAAAGCTAACCATTAGGTATAATTTTCCATCATAAATGGTAAAGCTTGAAGCATCTACTCTATCGTATCGCCCATAATGTTTTGCTATATTTGAATTTAAAATTTCCCCTAAATAAAACCAGCTATTGCCATTATCTTGAGAGCCTATCATAACTATAGAATCTGGCTTATTGCTATCATTACGATAAACAGTAAAGGCCATAAGTAATATCCCTTTGTAATAAATAGCAGCTGGCTCAGCATAATATGCTACATTGCTTAAAGCGGGGTCTAGTCTATTTAAATGTAGCAGTACCAAATGTTCATAAGGCGCAGGGGGCTGTCCTAAACGTGCGCTAAACAGCCATTTTTCGTTAGACCATTTATAAGGACTTGAAATATCTGATGTTGTTTTCAAAACAATTGCACTATATTTTCTTGCATCATCTTTATTGCCTGTCCAAAAATATTTATAAGCAAAAATTTTCCACTCTTTGCCCGTATCATCAGGATTGTAAACTAATGTTGGGGTTTCATAACGCCAAATACCCTCAATTTCAGATATTCTACCATCTGGTGTATCTAATAAATCCTTTTTACCTTTAAAAACTGTATAGCCGTAATTCCACTGTCCACCTACTGACGTGAGGTAAGCTATATTTATATTTATATCAAAATTATTTTTATTTTCTTTTGGGATTATTGATGAATAAGCAAGCCAAAATCTATCATTAACTGCATCGTAAGCTATACTGGGGTCATATATACCAATTTCTGCGCTGCTATTATTTCTAATTTTAATGGGTTGCAACCTATCCACAGTAGAAATAAGGCTAAATACTGCAAAAACACAAAGAAAAATAAGAAAAACAGCGCTAAAAAGAATTACCAGTAAATGATTTTTCTTTATATCTGGGGTTTTATAAAATTCTAATTCTTCTTCCCGCCTAACAAAAGAAGCGCGCTCATAGCGTTCGTTCACATCAGAGGGTTTCTCTTTATCTTGTTTCTCAGAGGCCGTATCTTCCTCTATTTTTGTATCTTTACCAGCAACTGTTTGTTCTTTTTGACTATCTATATCGGACATTGCAACTCAATTTTAAAAATTTTTACCTAAGATGCCATAGCGGGTAAGTCTATATCAAGAATTGCCATATTTAAATCATATGACACCTCACCTTCTTCTTCAATTTTATATATAACAGCAATAAATTCATCGCCCAGCATAACTTCAACAGAATCGGGAGCCTCTTTTCTAGGCGCTAACCTTATTCTATCAGTTCCAAATGTTGTTCTTAAATAACTTTGCAAACGTACAATTTCAGTTTGATCAATTACGGTCATAAAAAAAACTCCTAAAAATAAAAACTAAAAAACCAGTATAACTATAACATATTTAATATATATTCATAGATAAAATCTTTATTTTGCTTTTTCTCTAATAAAATCTTTAACTCTAGCAAAATCATTAGGAAGAACGGTAAAATATTCCTCTTTATTTATGATTTCTGCTAGTTTTGGAGGAAATTTTGGAGAAACTCCAATGGCGTCTTCTATTGCATATGAGAATTTAGCTGGGCTTGCTGTTGCAAGAGAGATAATTTTACAATTATTACTTTTTTTATTATCTAGTAAATATTGCATAGCCGCCCCAACACCAATGGCACTGTGCGGGTCTAAAATATAGTTATTCATAGTGTATATTTGCTTGATTATAGCTTTTGTTTGGTCATCATCAAAACGATAAGCCTTAAATATGCGCAATAGTTGTTGTTTGATATTTTCTTCTAAAATAAAGCCTTTTCCTGTGGCAAAATGTTGCATAATTTTTGTAATAGCCTTACCATCTCGCCCAAGTAAGTCAAATAAAATTCTCTCAAAATTACTGGAGATTTGTATATCCATACTAGGGCTAATAGTTGGTTTTACTGTACCTATTTCCATTTTACCAGTTGCAAGCAATCTAAATAATATATCATTACTATTTGTGCCAATTATTAGTTTTTCTATTGGTATCCCCATAGACATGGCAATATAGCCAGCAAAAATATTGCCAAAATTGCCCGTTGGTACAGAAAAAATAACCCTGTCTATATCTTCTTTTGTTTTTAACCTTAGATAGGCAAAAACATAATATGCAACTTGTGCAATAATTCTTCCCCAATTGATAGAATTGATAGCAGATAAATTCTTATCTTTTTTTAGTTCTTTATCATTAAACATAGCTTTAACTAGTGTTTGGCAATCATCAAAGCTACCTTCTATTGCAATATTGTGTATATTAGGAGATGCAACGCTTGTCATTTGCTTTCTTTGCACATCAGATACACGGTTATGAGGGTGCAATATAAATACTTCTAAATTTTCTTTATCCCGACAAGCCTCAATTGCAGCTGAGCCAGTATCTCCAGAAGTTGCCCCAATAATGGTTAGTTTTTTATTTTGCTTAGCTAGTAGATTATCAAATATGTTACCTAAAAATTGCAGGGCAAAATCCTTAAAAGCCAAAGTTGGACCATGAAATAATTCTAATATATATATGTCGTCATTGATTTTTTTTAGGGGGGCTGTGTCTTCACTTGAAAAATTCAAATAAGATGCTTGTAAAATTTGGTATAACTCATCACTATTTATGCTATCATCTACAAATGGAGTTATTGTTCTGTGAGCTATTCCAGCATAGTCAACATATTTTAATTCTTCCAATTCGGCTGTTGATATTTTTGGGCAAGCCTCTGGCACATAAAGTCCGCCGTCTGGCGCCAGTCCTTCAATTACGACTTCTGAGAAGTTTTTAGACTCTTCCCCCTGATTTCTGGTGCTTATATATTTAAGCATATTTTTTCATTCCTTAAGATAAATATCTATTTTTTAGATGCTCTTTGTATATATCCACTTGTGGATAGTTATCAGTTGCTTTGTAAATTAACTCTTTGGGTGAATATAGGCAACCAAATTTATGAATATTTTTTTGCAACCATTTTGAAATATTATTAAAATTGCCCCTCTTAATTTCAAGAGAAAGCTCTTTAATATCAAAAGACATTTTTTTATATATTTGAGCCGCATTTATCGCCCCCAATAAATAAGCAGGAAAATAGCCAAAACAGCCCCCATACCAATGAACATCTTGCAAACAACCCAAAGCATCATTTGGTGGAGTAATGCCCAACATTTCTTGCGATAAATCATTCCAAGCAACGGGTAAGTCTTTTATTTGCAAATCATCTTCAATCATTGATTTTTCTAATTTTGTTCGCATGATTATATGTAATGGATAGGTCGCTTCATCAGCATCAACCCGAATAAGACCAAGTTTTACCTTGTTTGCAATAGTTTGTAAATTTTGAGGGCTATAGGCTGGATTTTTTTCATCTAATTCTAAAATTTCTATAATTTTAGGAGTAATAAATTCCCAAAATTCTATCATATGGCCAATTTGCATTTCCCAAATCATTGATTGTGATTCATGTATCGCCATACTTATATCAAAAGCACCGCCAACAGGCTGTCTTCTATATTGTTTGGGCAGTTGCATGTCATACAACCCATGTCCTGCCTCATGCAAAGCACACAGGACAGCATATAGTATAAATTCATCTCTAGTATATCTATTAGTTATTCTAACATCACCAATGCGACCCATTGAAAATGGGTGCGAAGATGTATCAATCCTTCCCAAATAACCAATTTTTTTTGCGATATATTTTGTTAACTTCTTTTGTTTTTCTATTGAAAATTTTTCAGAAAATTCTATTGTTTTTTTTTGTTGTTTTATAACTTTATCCAAAAAATTAGGTAACCACTGGGAAAGTTCAGTAAATAACGGCTCTATTTCTGAGTATGTACAGCCAAAATTATACTTATCTAACATAACATCATAAAGCCCAGTATCTGTTTTTTTAAAAATTTTTGCCTTTTCAATTGTGGCTTGCCGTAATTTTTCCAATTCTTCTGCAACTATGGTAAAATCACTATGTTTTTTCGCATCTTCCCACAATATTTCACATTTTGTGGCTGTTTTTGTTAAAAAATGAGCTAAATTTTCTGGTATTTTCACAGCATATGCATGATGTTTTTTCATATATTGTAAATTTGCTTGTTGCCAATTAGATAAATTATTTTTACTTTCTTCTGCTTGTTCAATTAGTTCAAATATATATTTAGATGCTAATTTTTTTTGTTTTATATTTTCAAGTGTGGATAGCTGCTCTACTCTTGCTTGTGCGCCGGCTTTAGGCATTTTAACTGCTCTATCCCAATTAAGCAGTTCAATTATTCGGTTAATATCCGCAATTTCTTCAAAATATTTTTCTAATTTAAAATAAGCCTCATTAACTGACATATTCATAATATTTCCTAAATTGAAGGGAGTAAAAAAAATGTTGTCCGGAGAATCAATCTCCGGACAAACGGCGGTAATAGAGGGTGTGTATTTATTTTATAACGCATAATAATAATCAATGCAAGTCTTTTTTTAAAATAATATTATTAAAATTGCAAAAAAAATGACATTTTCAAATAAAACTATAAGATTAGTAAGACATCAATGCCCCAAATAATATAAGTATTACTATAAAAATTCGCTGATAGAATTGATATTTTAAAGTTTTAATTAAAATATTTGGAGTGATTATTCCTTGTTTTATCAGTATAGTACCCAAATGTTTATTTGTTTCTTTTTGTAGCCTTAGTGCCTCATATAGTTGATTTTCATTGATATGGCCTAAATGTAGTAATATATCACCCAACCTATTTCCAAGCACCCGCCGTCGCCAAAGTAAAAAACTTTTAGACATAGTCTTTTTTCTTTTTTTAGGGGAAGAATTTAAATTGAGTGATTTTGACATATAGCTATTCCTAAAAAAACACAATATATGTGTTTGATTTTAACAAATAATCATTTACAAAATATGAATAATTTTAATCCTTATTTTGGTGGGTAGAATTTGTCAAAGCTCTAATAATGCCTCGCATAGTTTGGACTTCTTGGCTAGTTATCTCCATACGTCCAAACATGTTTCTTATGCTTCGTAGAGTTGACGGTTTTCTATCTTTACTAGTGAAAAATCCGCCTTTTTCAAGCTCATTAGATAAATGCTCTATCATATTTTCAATTTCTTGTTTGCAGGCAAGTTTCGTTGCTCCCATATCTAATATTTTGCCATCATCGCCTATATTTTTATCATTTTTATTATGTTCTGAAAGCCAGCTATAGCCCACCAGCAACACCGCTTGTGCCAAATTGAGCGAAGAAAAAGCAGGATTGAGAGGAATATTTAAAATTGCATCAGCCAAAGCAACATCATCATTTGTTAGCCCTGACCTTTCTGGACCAAATAAAATACCGCTTTTTCCTTGCCCTTTATTTGCTAAATTAACAATATGATATGCAGCAGATTTGGGAGTATATATTGTTTTTATCATATCCCTTTGTCTTGCCGTCGTTGCCAAAACAAAATTCAAATCAGCAATTGCATCTTGGACGCTATCGTATAATTTTGCATTATCCAAAATAATAGTTGCCCCAGAACTGGCAGGAATTGCTCTGTCATTTGGCCATTTTTCGCGTGGTTTTACTAATCTTAAATCTGTTAGCCCACAATTTAGCATTGCCCGTGCTGTTGTACCTATATTTTCAGGCATTTGGCTATTGACCAAAATAATTGTGGGAGCTTTTGAAAATTCTTGCATAGAGCTCAAATCAATGGATGCTTTATTTGTTCCCGCCATAGCTTTATTTTTAACCAATATTTATAATATTTTGTAGTAGCTCATCAAAATCTTTGGATACAATTTTGTGCGCCCCTGCTTCTTTTAACCTATTTTGACAGTGATTACCCCAAGTAACTCCAATTGTGTGCGAGCCAGCATTTAGCCCCATTTCAATATCCATAGTAGTATCGCCAATCATAATTGTAGAAGAAGTATTAAATTGTAATTCATTTACAAGGCTAAGCAGTTGGTCTGGGGCTGGTTTTTCTTTTTCCCCTCTTTTATGAACATCACAAGATGTTCTAATAGATGAAAAAATATTTTCCAAATTATAATATTTTAACACTTTATACATAGGCTCAGATGGCTTAGAAGTTACAATTCCAAGAGTATATCCCATTTTTTTCAGCTTATTTAAAAAATCTTTCGTGCCATCAAAAAGAGGTGGGACTTCATCTTTTCTTAAATCAACTCTTTGATAAACATTATGTAGATGTGGGCGTTGTTCATGCAATTTTAAGCCCCATTTAAAATCAACCTCCATAGAATTGGCATAGTAAGTTTTTATCGTTTCCAAACAAGGCATTGGCATGTTATTTTCGCATGAGTATTTTTTTATCTCTTTTTCAAACACAGGCCACGAATCTAAAAGAGTACCATCAATATCAAAAGCAATTAGTTTTGCCATCTTTTATTTTCCAAGTTTATCTTTTAACATTTGATTGACCATAGCTGGATTGGCTTTACCTTGGCTTTTCTTCATAACCTGCCCAACAAAAAAGCCAAATAATTTTTCTTTTCCGCCCTTATATTCTTCAACTTTATCAACATTATCATTTAGAACCTCCAAAATCAAAGCCTCTATCGCTCCGCTGTCAGTTACCTGTTTTAAGCCTTTTTCTTCAACAATATCACTGGCATTTTTGCTTGTTTTAAACATCTCAGCAAATACGTCTTTAGCAATACGCCCAGAAATTGTGCTGTCCATTATAAGAGATATTAACTCTGCTAATTGCTCAGCGCTAACTGGGCTTTCATCAATTATTTTACCTGTTTTTTTCAATGCGCCCAACAATTCTGTACTTACCCAGTTAGAGGCAAGTTTTGGGTCGCTTTTTTCTGCAACAATTTCAAAAAACTCAGCTCTGTTTTTCTCAGCAACTAAAACGCTTGCATCATAAAGGCTAAGCCCAAAATCATTCATATATCTATGTTTTTTTGCATCTGGCAATTCTGGTAAATTATCGTTAATTGCATCAACAAAGCTTTGTTCTATGACTAAGGGAAGTAAATCTGGGTCTGGAAAATATCTATAATCAAATGCATCTTCCTTAGAGCGCATAGAACGAGTTTCCCCTGTAGATGTATCAAATAGTCTAGTTTCTTGAACAACCTCTCCCCCAGACTCTACTATGTCTATTTGTCTATTTGCTTCATATTCAATTGCTTGTTGGATAAATTTAATTGAATTCATATTTTTAATTTCTGCCCTTGTTCCAAATTCTTCGTTTGGACGGCGCACTGATAAATTTACATC
>JALTWL010000314.1 GCA_027047045.1 Micavibrio sp. | reverse complement strand
TAGTTCAAAATGATTTTGCAAATTTTCTAATTACTAAAAAATGCAACATTGCCACCAGCAACCAATTTATCAATAGCATAAATTCTGGCATTTTTAGGATATAATATAAAATAAGCCCCAAACCGCCATAAATTGTTGCTAGCAATATTAGTAAATAGCTAGTCATTGCAACTGATAAATTAAATTTTTGCTTAATTATAAAATGAGCATGCAGATTATCAGCACTATAAATTGGCTTTTTATCTACAATTCTGTTAAGAACGCTACTTATCATATCAAAACAAGGATAAGAAATAATCCAAACAGCCACCATTGGAGGTATTTCTTTTACTGCATCAATTTGAGTTAAATATATAACCACCCAAGCAAGCACAAAACCAAGCCCAAGCGAGCCAGCATCGCCCATAAATATTTTTGCTTTTTTAAGCCAAGGCCATCTCATATTAAATAATAAAAATGCAAAAATAACGACCATAACAGTTAAAATTATAGGTGCAATAATGCTATTGCCAGCGACCAATAATAGCATAGCAAATATAATAAATAATATCCCACCAGAAAGCCCGTCCATGCCATCAATCCAGTTAATCGCATTCATTAAAACAACCATACAAAATATCGTAAATGGAATAGCCACCCATCTAGTCCCAACAGCTCCAAAACCAAATAAATCCCCTAAATAGTGAATTTTTAGACCTGATAAAATCACAAATATAGATACAATTAAAATTTGTAGTAACATCTTAACCAAAGCGCGAATATGAAATATATCATCAATAACACCAATTACCACGCACGCCCCCGTTGCTAGTAATAAATAAAAATAACTGTCTAATAAATCAAAATGGTAATATGTAAGGCTAAATATAATAGTTAAAAAAATTGCCAAACCACCAGATGTTGGGGTTGGAGTTATATGCTTTTTTCTTGCCTCATGCGGATGGTCAATAAGCCCAAACTTAGGAGCAAGCAATATACTAAGTGCAATAACAGCGCAAGCAGTAATAAAAGTAAAAAATATTTCAAATAACATATCGGCTCAACTAGTTAATTTTTTCAATCAATATTCAATCTTGCTTTTTTATCACAGCTAGCAATATCTATACAATGAAAGTTTTTATCTTTGCTAATTATGGGTCTAATATTAGCCTTTGGAAATTCCTGATAAAATTTATAAAAATCATCAATTTTATTTTTTAACTTATTGTAATTATCAATATAACCAAGTATGTAATAGCTATCTAAAACTTTTAAATAATAGGCTCTAACATTTTCAGCATACGCCCAATAAAGTCCATTTTCTAATATCGTTAGTGCTTTTTCTTTTTTTCCTTCTCGCCAAAATATATCTGACAAAAGCATGCGAGTTTTAATATGTCTTGGATTATCTTCTAAATTCTGTATCAATATTTCTTTTGCTTTTTCTGTGCTGCCTTTAATTAAAAAAAGATTTGCTTTTGAATATTTAATTGTTGGCTCTTTTGGATTTTGTTTTTCTGCCTCACTCAGCATATTGTCTGCTATTTTTAGGGAACTAGCATAGTTATCATTAGACATATTGCTGGCAGCGTTTTGTAGTAAGCCAAGATGAAAACCAGATACATATAATTTTGGCATGATATAGCTTTTGGGGGCTATCTTATTTGCAAATTCTATAGTTTTTGCAAATTTTTCTAACTGTTCTGCTCTAAGATATTTTTTAATTTGTTCAGTTAAATATATACTAATTGCTGCCCTTATATTCCAACTTGTAACAACTAAAAATATCAACAAAATTACCACTCGCCACATATTAAAATTAAATGGTATTACAATAACACCAGTTTTAAGAATTTTATTCGTTTCAAAATACCACCATGTCAATAATAAACTTAAAGGAATTAAAATTGCTGGTTGATAAATATGAAAACTTATTTGTCCATGGATAAATACCACTAGCATTGCTGCAAAAGGTATAATAATTTTTAATTTTTTTTCTGATTTTTGAACAGCTATAATTGTTCTTATCAAAATAGCTGTTAATAGAAAATAAAATAATATCAATCCAATAATGCCAAGTTCTATCAATATCTGTAAACTGTCACTATGAGCCCAATTACCAGATGATGTATCAGCAAAAAATCTATATTTAGGATAAAAAGCATAAAAATTCCCAAGACCAATACCAAAGATAGGATTTTCTTTAATTAACTCTAAGCTAGACTTCCATATTTGAACACGTTTTTCTAAACTGCTAATATTTTTAATGGAATCCATACTATAAAGATAGGCATCATTTTGTATTAGTTGCATATAACTATAAGATATAAGCATATAAGTAATTGCACCCAACAAGGCAACTTTAAATATAGCCTTAAATCGCCTCTCCTTTTTTACATAAAATACAAATAGCAATATTTGTGATAAAATAGTGGAAAATATAGCCCCACGACTATATGTAACAAATAAAGCCATAAACAATATGAATAAAATGAATAAGTAATATTTACTATTGGTATTTTTATATTCAAGTAAATATCGCCCTGTAATTGCAATAATTGTCATGGCAAAAATAACAGCCAAACTATTAGGATTTGCCATTGGATATTCTATCCTAGGACCATATTCAGTAAAGAAAAAGAAAAATTGTACGGTCGCCCCAATTGCTAATAACAAAATAGCCACAAGCAAATATATAGATAAATATTTTATCAAAGATTTTATATCTTCTTCTGCATTATTCAATATAGATATAAACAACAATGGTATAATGGAAAAGATACCCAAAAATAATATACTACTAAAAGAGATATAAGACCAAAAATATGACAAAATTATATAAAGCCACCATAATAATATAATATAGGTAACTGCTGATTTTGGTATTTTAAAGCCTTTATTCCAAAAAATTATCAATGAAAATAGAGAAATAAATAATATTGTTGGAGCAAAATATACGCTATGTATGCTTGTAAAAAAAAGCCCACTAATAAAGGCTATAATAATTGGTAATACTAAATATTTAGGCAATAATTGCATAACATTATCAATATAAATTATTCTTTAAGATGATGTTTTATTCATTAGCTCTTGATATTGTACAACAAAACCGTATATGAATAAAATCAACCCCACCACAAGTAAAATACTCATAATAGCAACAAGCCATATCATAGGTCTTATATTATGGGCATCTTTACTTTTACTTTCCCCGTTACTATTCATACTTATCAATCTTTATACAATTATTCTTTTAGCTTTTGCCACCAGCCCTTTTTTTTCTTCTTAGGTGGTTGAGCCTCAGCAATTTCATCAGGATTATTATTATTTGTTTCATCTAAAGATATTTCTATTTCAACTATTTTCTTTTCTTTATCTTCTTCTATTTTCTTTTTAGATGAGCGCTTTTTTTTGCTTTTACTAATCTCTTTTGTTTCTTCTTTAGAGATATTAGATGTGTTATCTTCTGACTTAGAGCTTTTTTTGCTATTTTGTTGCTTTCTTTTTGGTTTTACATCATTTGATACATCTTCAGATTTTTTTTCTATTTCTGTATTATCTTCTTTATTAGAAACAACATTCGTATCGACATTTTTTAAATTTGCTGCTGTATTTTCTTTTTTGCGACGATTGTTATTATTTTGTTTTTTATTTGACTTACGACGAGTATTTTTTCGTTTTTTATTGTCCGTATCTATATTTTTTATATTGCTAGTTTTATCAACTTCTATTAGTTGTTCTGATGATGAATAAAGTTTAACCTTACCACCCACAGAATTGATAACATAAATAACAAAATTTTGATGACTTGTACCAGTTTCAATTTCAACGGTAATTTTACAATTGTGTATTTCTTCTAATTCACGCAATCTACGTCTTTTTTGATTAAGGAGATAAAGCGCCACTTCTTCAGAAAGCTCAAGACAAAGGCTGTTCAATTCCTTTGATTGTAGTAATTGTTCTTCTACATGTCTAAGCACCATAACCGCTGCGCTTTCAACAGTTCTAATCACACCATTTCCAACACAATGTGGGCAAACAATAAAGTTACTTTCAACCAGACTTGGGCGTAAACGTTGTCGTGATAGCTCTAACAGACCAAAGGCAGATATGCGGCTAATTTGTATTCTTGCTCTATCACCTTGCATAGCCTCCCTTAATTTTCTTTCAACCAGACGATTATTTTTATAGTCTTCCATATCTATAAAGTCTATAACAACTAGCCCCCCTAAATCACGAAGACGCAATTGCCTTGCAATTTCTTCTGCTGCCTCTAGGTTAGTTTTAAGTGCGGTTTCTTCAATATGGCGTCCTTTTGTTGCCTTACCAGAGTTAATATCAATTGATATTAGTGCCTCTGTTGGGTTAATTACCAAATATCCACCAGATTTCAATCTAACATTAGGACAGTAAGTTTCATCAATTTGACGCTCTACATTATATTTAGAGAAAATAGGTATATCTTCCTTATATTGTTTAACTTTTTTTGCATGGCTAGGTATTAACATTCTCATAAATTTTTTAGCCGTTTTATAAGCAGCCTCACCCGCAATTGATATTTCCTCTATCTCCCGCCTGTATAAATCACGAATAGAGCGTTTAATTAAATTCCCCTCTTCATGAACAAGTGCGGGCGCGGTTGATTGTAATGTTAGTTCCCTTGTATCATTCCACAATCTTAACAAATAATCTAAATCACGTTTAATTTCAGCCTTTGTTCTAGACACGCCTGCTGTACGCAATATAACCGACATACCATCTGGCACACCTATTTCATTTAATATTTTCTTTAGCCTTTTTCTATCTTTGTAATTTGTAACCTTACGGCTAACCCCACCACCTCTGGAAGAATTAGGCATTAAAACACAATAACGACCAGGTAAAGAAATATAAGTTGACACCGCCGCCCCTTTATTCCCGCGCTCTTCTTTATTTATTTGTATAAGCATGACTTGACCACGCTTTATAACTTCTTGGATTTTATAGCGACGTTTTATATTGCGTTTTAAAAATGCTGGCTTTACTGCATTTTCTTCTACCTCATCATCGCTATCACCACCGACGATTTCCACATTTTTAATATCTATTTCACATTCGTCTTCTATATCATTATTTATATCTTCATCATTGCTATTTTTACTTACCGTTTTTTTTCTTTTATTTTTATATTTTTTCTCTTCTTTTTCAGCCTCAGCATCAGCAATAGCCTCAGCCTCAGCTGCGCGTTCTTTTGCTATTCTTTGTTCTTCCGCCAGTAAGGCTTCTCTATCTTCTATTGGAATACGATAATAATCTGGATGTATTTCTGGAAAAGGTAAAAAACCGTGCCTATTACCACCATAATCAACAAATGCTGCCTGTAAAGAAGGTTCAACCCTTGTTACTTTCACTAAATATATATTACCTTTTAGCTGTTTTCTAACATTTGTTTCGTAATCAAAATCTTCTAATCTTGTATCTTCTACTATTGCCACCCGTGTTTCTTCTTTATGAGTAGCATCTATTAACATTTTTTTTGTCATTTTCTTTAGCCCTTCTAAAATTTTATACAATCGCCAACAACCAAACAGTTACTGCGATTAGTAAATATAAAATCAGACTAGAAAATAACCGAATACAGCGTATATATTTTATACATGAGCATAACGCCACCTAGAAAAAGGTAGGAAATATGATAAATTCACCCTATCAAAACAACATATATATCTATAGTTTCCTAAATTAAACATTTATAAAGCAATCTTAAAAAACTTTAACAAAAAACCTTTTAAATTCGGTTACAACACGACCATAACTATATTAACCTCACAATAAAATGGTCATATTACCAGTCTGAATCCCATTTATTCATAACAAATCTAAACTATACTAAAACAGTAAAATCATATATCACAAAACAGTATAGTTAGACTTAAAATCCGACTTAATGATACAGTAATTTTTTTAAATTAGCAATTAAAAACTTATAAATCACTTTTTTGTAAGCTATAATATATTTTATGTTCGAATTTAACTCTCTTAAACAGCACATAATTATTACATTTATATTATTCTCTATATTTATATTGTGGGGAAATTTTGCATTTGCGGATAATATCAATAAAATTAGATTTGGACACCCTCAAACGGATATTTTTAGAATAGTAATAGAAACAAATAAAAAATATAAATTTAATGCTTTTACACTAAGCAGTCCTAACCGACTTGTAATTGATATATTTGCAACTGATATAGTTTTTAATGATTTTAAAACTCCCTCAAATAGTCCAATTAAAGACTATAAATATGGCAAGCCTGACAGCAAAACAAGCCGAATAGTATTTAAATTAAAATATGATTTTAATATTGTGAAAAAATTCGCTTTACCCGCAGATGGTAAAATTGCAAATCGCATAGTAGTAGATATAACAAAAGCTAAACGCTCAAATAAAAAGGCGCAGCTTGCCCCAGTAAAGAATACTCCCTTAACAAAAGAAAATAAAATCATATCAGTAGTTAATAAATATCAACAATATTTAAATTTGCAAAAAGAAACCACAAAACCAAAAAATATTACAGAAATTATCAAAGCTAATGACTTGGCTGCTCCTATATCTAATATTATTCCTAGTAAAAAGCCAAAAATTATAAATATTGATGGTAAATATATAATTGCTATAGATGCTGGGCATGGAGGTAAAGACCCAGGTGCAACAAATGGCAGATTTGTAGAGAAAAATATTACACTTGCTTTAGCAAAAATGTTAAAAATAGAGCTTTTAAAAACCGGCAAATACAAAGTCGTAATGACAAGAGAAAAAGATAAATTTCTAAAATTAAGACAAAGAGTAAACATCGCAAGAAAAGCAGGAGCAGACTTATTCATATCCATTCATGCAGATAAAATTGCCCGAAAAAATGTCAGAGGAAGTTCGGTTTATACTTTATCTGAAAAGGCATCAGATAAAGAATCAGCAAAACTGGCAAAACGTGAAAATGATGCAGATATAATCGCAGGAATTGACCTCTCACACGAAGATGAAGATGTTGCAGATATATTGATAGACATTGCAATTAGGGATACAGTAAATAATTCCAATATACTTGCAAATTCTATTGTGAAAAAATTTAGAAAAAATAAACTAAGACTGCTTAAAAAAGCACATAGGTCAGCTGGTTTTGCAGTTTTAAAAGCACCAGACATACCATCAGTTTTAATAGAAACTGGATTTATTAGCAATCTTAGAGAAGCAAAACTTCTAACATCATATGAACATCAACAAAAAATATCACTTGCTCTTATAGAAAGCATAGATGAGTTCTTCTATAAATTAGAACAAGCATCTTTGCATTAAAATCAAATATTACCTTACAATATCACCAATACCGGGGTGAGGAATTATTTTTTTTCTATCTAGCAGAAAATTACGATAAAGTCCATTTGGCTTAATTACATATCTATCATCAAGCGTCATAGATGAAATAATACTGCCAAATAAATTTTTCCATTTAAAATATGAATTATCACTAGCACCACAAATCATAGTATAACGCACATCACCATACACACTAGTAAGTAAAACAGCACGCATACGAACTGGATTTTTATCCTTATCCAATTGCATATCATATGTAGCCTCTGCCATAGTTGCATCACCCTTGTCAAGCCCAGCATCGGTATTTATCAATTTTATAGCTGAATTATCAAAGCGACGCGCTACTTCTTTAAGCCAAAAATCAACAGAAAAATTCTCTCGCATAGCAGCACCCATAAGTCGTTTGGGATATATTTGAAAACGTCTATCTTTCTCTGCTGCAACTTCACAATATGCATATTCCCCAACAACGGGAGCTACAAATTTTATTCTTGTATTTGGTGAAGATGCAATTTGTCTTTTCCAACTATCAGGTACAGAAAAAGTAAATTTAAATTCAGGGTCAGTATATAAAAACACATCAGCCCTTACTTGAGAGCTTGCAATAGTTATAAAAACAAACACAAACACAAACACAAATCTAAATAATCTAGTAAGCATAATTTCAACCATATTTAAATAAAATTACCAAATACAATAACTATATTAGACAAAAGTTAAATGAAAGTACAAACTAATTTATAATTAAAAAATTATACTTGTATTGGTTTTTTTTATCAGTAACATAATTACTTAAATTAAAACTTAAAAGATGGTGGTAAAAACAATGGCACAGATAATTGCAATTCATGGGCGAGAAATTTTAGACAGTCGTGGCAACCCAACTGTTGAAGTTGATGTAAAACTGGCAAGTGGCGTTGTTGGGCGGGCATCTGTGCCTTCTGGTGCATCTACTGGTACATATGAGGCAGTTGAAAAACGTGATAAAGACTATAGATACCACGGCAAGGGAGTTTTACAAGCTGTAAATGCGGTAAACACTCACATAGCAGATACATTGCTTGGCATGGACGCATCTAATCAATTACATATAGACCAAACTTTAGTTGCTTTGGACGGTACAGATAATAAATCTAAATTGGGAGCTAATGCTATTTTGGGGGTAAGTCTTGCCATTGCCAAAGCAGCTGCTTTGAATTTTGATATACCACTTTATAGATATATAGGTGGTAGTTTTGCTCACATGCTACCAGTTCCTATGATGAATATTTTAAATGGGGGCGAACATGCCGACAATGATATAGATATACAAGAATTTATGATTATGCCTGCCTCAGCCTCATGTTTTACAGAAGCGGTTAGAATGGGTTCTGAAATATTCCACTCTTTAAAAAGTAAACTATCAGAACAAGGATTAAATACTAACGTTGGTGATGAAGGTGGCTTTGCTCCAAATATTTCATCATCAAAAGCCGCATTAGATATAATAATTTCCGCTATAGAGCAAGCTGGATATGAAGTTGGAAGTGATATTTTTCTTGCCCTAGATGCTGCTGCAAGTGAATTTTATCATGATGGAAAATACCATTTAAAAGGTGAAAACAAAATCTTAAGCTCAGAAGAAATGATAAAATATTATGAAAATTTAGCAGGCAACTACCCAATTTTTTCTATTGAAGACGGGCTTGCCGAAGATGATTGGGACGGTTGGCAGAAAATGACCTCTGAGTTAGGTCAAAAAATACAGCTTGTTGGTGATGATTTATATGTAACCAATGTCAATAGGCTGAAAAAAGCAATTGATACAAATTCTGGTAATGCCATACTTGTTAAGGTTAATCAAATAGGCACTCTTAGCCAATCACTACAGGCAATTGAAATGGCTAAGCGAGCAAGCTTTGCAACAATAATATCGCACCGTTCCGGTGAAACCGAAGATAACATCATTGCAGATATTGCAGTTGCCACAAATGCAGGACAAATTAAAACGGGTTCTCTTGCCCGCTCTGATAGGACTGCAAAATATAATCAGCTAATTAGAATAGAAGAAGAACTTGGAAATACCGCAAAATATGCAGGGCGTGAATTATTTACAACTAATCCCAAAGATAATCTATAGTGGTTGAAATAAAGCAACAGCCATTACCTACACTCTCATTTTGCCCTCTATAAAAAGGAGAAAATAAATAGTGCAGGTAATTTTGAAAGTAGCTATAAAAAAATTAAAATAGTAAAAACAACTAACCCGCAGCGGCTACTTTTTTTTCAGCATCTGTTTTTGTTTCACTAGCTTTTGCATTTTTTGTATCACTTTTAGATGATTTAGGCTTTTTATCATTTAGGCCATGTCCTGTAGTTCTCTCAGCAATACGGGCAGCCTTACCACGACGATTGCGAAGATAATAAAGCTTAGAACGTCTAACATCACCACGACGCACAAGAATAATAGATTCAATTCTAGGGCTAAAAAGTGGAAATACACGCTCTACCCCTTCACCATAGCTAATTTTACGAACAGTAAAAGATTGATTTAGTCCTTTGCCGCTTTTAGCAATACATACACCTTCATATGCCTGAATACGTTCACGATTACCCTCAGTTACCCGAACATTTACACGCACAGTATCACCAGCACTAAAATCAGGTATTTTTTTCTCAGCTGTTAATTTGGCAATTTGTTCTTTTTCAAATTTATCAATTTCGTTCATTTTTCTCTATCCTTTTTTGGAACCCGATAATCAAAATAATTACCCCATTGCAAAAATTTTGGCGGTTCACTTTGTTTTTAATTAACGGATATGTTTATCATACCTTCATTATAGTTAATAATTTGCAAACACAAATATATAGCCGACTCAAAATAACTTGAGCCAGCCCCCTTTTATGCCTTTTACATTAAAATAGGGTAAAAATACAAGTATTTTTTTTATCTATAGGTATTTTTTTATTATTATTTGTTATTTTTATTATATTTTTCCCATAAATCTGGGCGACGTGCCTTTGTTAAATTTTTTGCTTGTTCTAGTCGCCAGTTTTTAATTTTTTTGTGATGACCAGAAGTTAAAATTTCGGGGATAGTAATTTTTTCTCCATCAGGTGTATTCCAAATAGCGGGGCGAGTATAGTGAGGATATTCCAATAAATTATTTTCAAAACTCTCCTCATTTGTGGTATCACAATTACCCATTACGTTAGGCAATAGCCTAACGCAAGCATCAATTAGCACCATAGCTGCAACTTCTCCCCCAGAAAGTACATAATCACCAATAGATATTTCTTCCATTTGATAATAATCTATTACTCTTTGGTCTATCCCCTCATATCTACCGCAAAGAACTGTAATAGAGGCATCTTGTACTAGGCTTTTTGCAATTTTTTGATTAAATTTTTTTCCCCGAGGAGACATAAAAATTATTTTACTATGTGGTTTGCTAGCCTCAATTGCATCACTTACAATATCAGGCTTAATTACCATTCCCGCCCCACCACCAAAAGGAGGGGCATCAACTGTCTTGTGTTTATTTTTGGCAAAATTTCGTATATCAACAATATCCAAATTCCAAATAGATTTTTGCAAGGCACGTCCAGCAAGGCTATGCCCTAAAGCTCCAGGAAACATAGCAGGAAATAGAGTTAATATTTTTGCTGTAAACATATTTATAGATTTTGCTTTGCAAATTCCCAATTAACAAGATTGTCTAAAAAAGAGGCCAGGAAATCAGGACGTCTATTTTGAAAATCTAAATAATAAGCATGTTCCCAAACATCGCAGACAATAATAGGCTTTTTACCATCAGTAATTGGAGTTTTGGCATTTGCAGTTTTTACAATTTCTAATTTTTTACCATTTTCAACTAACCAAACCCAACCACTACCAAATTGACCAATACCAGTATTTATAAATTCTTCTCTAAAATTTTCAAATGAACCAAAATCTTCGTTTATTTTGCCTAAAATTTCTCCATTAGGTCTGCCACCACCATTTGGGCTTAGAGAATTCCAAAAAAAACTATGATTAAAATGTTGCCCAATATTATTAAACAAGGCCTCCATATTTTGTTTTTCGGCCTCAATTACAATTTCTTCTAGCGATAAATTTTTAAGCTCTGGCTTTTCCTCAATTAGTTCATTTGCCTTTACAACATAAGCATTGTGATGTTTGCCATGATGAAAATCTAAGCTATTTGCTGACATATGCGGTTCTAGAGCGTCTTTTTGAAATGGCAGTTCTGGTAATATAAAAATAGTCATTTTTTCCTCATTTTTTTGTTATCGTCCAAGTTAAGATATAAAAATTTACTTGGATAATCAAGCAATGTTATTCCTTAAAAGCCTCATTTATGGCTTTTTTAATTTCATCTTGATTAGCAGGTTTTTTTAGAATTGTAGTAATAGCAGTATTTTTTAGCTGTGTGCCAATTTTTTTATCACTAAAGCCAGTTGTCATAATAATTTTAAGTTTAGGATATTTTTTATATAGATTTTTTGCCATTTCTAAACCTGTCATATGTGGCATTTTATAATCTGAAATTATCAGGTCAAATTTTTCGCCTGCATCTAAAAGATCAATTGCCTCTAGTGGATTTAGACAGTGCAAACTTTCGTACCCCATTCTTTCAAGCATTATTTCCATGGTACCAGCAACAGATATATCATCTTCAATTAGTAAAATATATTTTTGCTGACTTTGTTTATTTTTCTCAATATTTTGGTTATTTTGGTTATTTGCGTCTTTATATATATGGTGATTTTTCTCAATTGGTAGAAATATCATAAATTCTGTTCCAATATTTTCTTTTGTTTTAACAATTATTGAGCCTTTGTGCATTTCTACTATATTCAAGGCAGAAGACAGCCCAAGCCCTGTGCCTTTATTTGTGCCTTTGGTTGTAAAAAAAGGGTCAAATATTTGTTTTAAAATCTCTTTTTCAATTCCAGAACCATTATCTTTTATTGTAATTATTGCATATAGCGTCTTTGTGTTAATATTGCCATTTATTAAATAATTTTGATTTACTTTATTTATCAATTTATTTATAAAATTTTCCTTAGACTTTAAATTTAGAATATTTTTAATATCTTCTGGTATTTTATCAATTACAACAGTGACTTGTAATATTCCCTTTTTGTTTGGTATCATAGCATCAACTGCATTTACGCATAAATTCATAATTATTTGATGTAATAAACTGTGGTTAGCTTTTACAATTACGGGTTTGCTTACTATTTCTGATTTAAGCTCTATTCCTTGTTTTATTCTTGATTTGAGTAACTCTAACATTTCGGGTATAGCTTCTTTTAAATCAATATAGCTCATATCTATATTTTCTTGTTTTCTGCTAAAGCTAAGTATTTGTTCAACCAATTTTTGCGCTTGTTTGTTGGCTAGTAATATTTGTTTGGCAAAATTTTGTAATTTTGGGTCAATATCTGCTAAATCTTCCACTAAAAATTCTGCATAACCAGTGCTTGAGGCCAAAATATTATTAAAATCATGTGCAATACCGCCTGCAAGTCTTCCAATTGCCTCCATTTTTTGTGATTGGTAAAATTGTTCTCTTAGCTCAGCCGCTTCTTTAGTTTTGTCATATAGTAATTTTAATATAAAGCCAATTGGTATTAGCATGGCTAACATTAATATTATATCTTTATTTTTGGTAGAAAAATTACTAAGTAAACTGTCTTGTTTATATGTGACTAGCAATATAAATATAATTACCATGAAAAAGGCAGAAATTACAGCAAGCGTTCTAATTTTTTTTATTTCTTGTTCTTGGCTTTTGTATTTCATAGCTATTTTAATTTTCAGTATTGGTTAGTCATTTACAACCCCACCCCAAGCTCTTTTGCCTTGAGGGCTGCTTGTGTTCTATTTTTAACACCTAATTTTTGACAAGTACTTCTAACATGTAGCTTTATAGTTACTAATTGCAGACCTAAACTATCAGCTATTTCTTGGTTAGAACAGCCACGCACCAGAAAGCTAAGTATTTCTTTTTCACGTTTTGTTAAATAAATTCCAATTGCTTTTAGATTTTCATCTAAATTTTTATTATTAGACATTTGGGCATGTATCAATTCTGGTGGTTCTTCATAGTCAACAGGAATAAATTTTTCTCCACTAATTACAAGCTCAATTGCGCTTATTAGCGCCATTCCTGATAATGTTTTTGGAAAAAAACCCCTTGCCCCTGCCTCTATACAAGCATCAACATCACGTTGTTTTGCCACCCCAGATATAACAGCAATTGGAATTTTAGGATATTTTTCATGCATAATTTTAACACCTTCAGTACCGTTCATACCAGGCATGCATAAATCTAATATTATTAGTGATATATTATCCTTATTATTGGCCATAATCTCACAAGCATCAGCAAAATTCTTACTAGATAAAATTTTTGCCTCAGGACGTTTTCTGGCAATATATTCAGTACACATTTCCCTAAATAAAGTGTGGTCATCTGCAATTAAAATATTCATTTTATTATCCTTTACTAAATTATTACTTCATAAATATATCGTATAGGTTGTATTTAAAAAAATAAATATAATTTAAATATAATTTAAAATATTTTTATTTAAATATTATCAATGAAAGAAACAACATCTTCATTAAGCCCCACAATATTTAATATAGATTGTGGCTGCCCGCTTGCCCCTGCAAATATTAGTTTTTTGTTATTTTTATGTAGAATTTTTAATAAAGAAACAAAAAGCCCAACTGCATAGCTATCAATAAATTCTATTTTTGCTAAATCTATCATCACATTGCGCTGACCATTGTCATTTTTTACTATTTGTTTTATGTTATTTTTAACCTCTGATACAACAAATGCATCTATATCATTTAGAAAAGTAATTACTATGAATTGATTACATTTAGATATATTTACCAATTTATTGTCAAGTTCAGTATATTTTTGTTCTAACACCATTTTTATTTTCCTGTGCAAATTACATTGTTATATTCAATTGCTAGTATAGTTGTATCATCATTAAAGCCGTTTGAGAAATTTTCTATTTGTGTTTTCCAAATTTGCCTTAATAGTTTTTCAACTGATAATTCCATGATACTATACTTTTGTATATTTTTACTTAATATATTTTGAGCTTTTTCAGGATTTTGGCGAGATATATTTTCAATTATCCCATCTGTATATAATATTAACCTATCATTATTTGACATTTCATATATTTCTTGGTGGTAACGTGTATTTGGCAACATTCCAGGTAATGTTCCTGATATTTCTAAAAAATCACACTGACCGTCTGGATTTGCAATTATCGGTAGCGGGTGTCCAGCAGAAGATACTTTTAATATACCGTCATTTTGTAATAATACTACTTGGCATGTGAAAATACAATCATCTAAAAATTCATCTTCATATATATTTCTTGAGACTTCATTTAATAAAGATGCAGGCTCTATTGAGTTTTTTATAGATGTTCTAATTATACTTCTTAAATATCCCATATAGGCGTAAGCGAAAAATTTTGCTGCAATACCATGTCCCATAACATCCGCAAAGACTATCATGATACCATCATTGGTTGGATAATATAGCAACATATCTCCACCACCAGTATCGGCAATTTCTGACTTTATAGCGAATTTCCAATATTTGCTATTGGGCGGCGCTTTGGGTTTTAGAGCGTTGCTAATATCTGATGCTATTTGTTCTGGTATATTGTTACGTAGTTGTTGAGAACGTCTAATAGTTCTTTTAATAGTTGCAAGTAGTTCTTTTTTATCTATTGATTTATTCAAAAAACCATCAATTCCCAGTTTACTTACATATTCTTTTTTTGCTTCCTCTGGGTGACCGCTTAAAAAGATAAAAGGAGTAATATCACCATTTTTTTTCTCAGATAAAGCCTCACGCAACTCAGCGCCGTTCATTTCTGGCATAAGTAAATCTGACAATATTAAGTCTGGCTGTTCTTGTTCAAACTTGTCAAGCGCATCTAGCGCTGAGGAAAAGACTTTTGTGTTGTAATATTTGGATAGTAATGAATCTAGCATTTTACACAAAATATTATCGTCATCTATTATAAATATCTTATGTTGTTTTTTATCTATTTTTTGAGAATTTGGTTGTTTTTTTATATTTTTAGGCAATCTGTCTAGATATTTTTCTACAATTATATGGTTTAAGTTATCTTTGCTATCTATATTTGATATGTAAAGTAAATTATCCATTATGTTATCAATTATTCCTATTCCACGTCCGTGGTCATTTTCATCTTCATGTATAATTTTATTTTGCACTTTGTGGCATGAAGAATTATATTTAACACTAAAATCAGCGATTTCATCGCCATTATCACTTACTTTTAATATCAAAGATTTTTTACTGTCTATTTCTTTTGTATAAAGTGTTATGCTTATGTAAGATATGTTTTCTTTACCATATTTTATTAAGTTAGATAAAATTTCAGTAACAGCAAGCATAAAAGCATCGATATATTTTTGTTCTAATTCTAGCACATCATTGATAGAATTTTGAATTGATTTTCTAATTTTGGGCAAATCTCTCAAAGATAGTTTTTCAAAACAAAGCCATAGTATAATTTCATCATTTATATTTTCATCGGGGGAAGTTAGGGAATTTTCTTGCTGTTCTTGCATAATTTTATTCACTCTTAGTTATACTTTAAAATACACATCTTTAGATTGTGGCAGTTTAAGGTAAAGAATGTATTAACTTTATTGTGATAGCATTTACTTAAAATATAGGGAAATTACGATGAAAAACGATACTAGCAGTAATTTTATGATTAGGAAAAATATATCTGACGCTACAGATATTACTCCTTTACCTAAAGATATAAAAATTGATATAGAAGATGTAAATGCAATTTTAGCTAAAACTGATAATGGCAAAACAATTATTTTGTGTGACTATAATTTTACTAGCCCCCCTGATGTTATAATTGTAAATCTAAATACATCTTTGTTAAGCATTGTGGGGGGGGATTTTGGGACAGCGGGAATTGAGTTGCAATATCCGATCGAATCTGTTAATATGGACATATGGAAAAGGGAGGCGGTTACTTATTTTGCTCATGTAAATGATGGTGGGAGTGAGAAATTGTATGAAGTACCTGTTTGTTTAACAAATATTTAGTTACTTAATTTTTGGAGATTGGTTTATAAATGGACAAAGATAAACAAGAAGAAGAAGTAAAAAATCTAGATATTCATGCAAATGCTAGTGGCGATAAACCAAGTGGAGGTGATGATGAAGAGCTAGATGTTGAGGCTATTTACAGACGTAAAAAGGCAGAGCAAGAAGCAGAAGATCGCTTAGAGGCAGAAAAACAAGGTAAAACATTAAAGCAGTATCAAAAAGAGCAAAATCTTTTAAGGGGTGATAGACTTTATGCTGGGATACAAAGCAAAGACCCAAGGCGGGCATATCTCTATGCAAGGGCTAAGATTGATACTTATAATCTTCTTTGTAGGATTTTTGGCGACCCAGATAATGATAAAAAAACCAAACCTGCTGATAAGAGGGTCGGTATATCTAAGGGTACTGTTCAACCGCTTAACGGCAACATAAAAAATATTGCAACTGGGGTAAGTTGCGCAGTAAAAAATGGAATACAACCGAAATCGCCAACAAATGCGCCTAAACCAAATACTCCCAAAGCCGGTATAAGTGCGAGTATTAAATCCGCACCTAAAACTCCAAGCCCAAGAAAATAAAAATATATATAAAAATAGATACTTTAGTAAAGTTTTTTAAATATACTCACACTTCTTGTCATGGCAGATTTTTTTGTTTATTTTAATCTACGATTATAAGTTTTTGAGGTAATCTTTATGGCTGAGAAGAAAAAAATTACAATATTGGGTAGTACTGGCTCAATTGGTAAAAATACACTGGATATTATTGCGGCTAACCCCGATAAATTTGACATCGTGGCACTTAGCGCAGGTAGTAACGTAAATTTATTGCTAGAGCAGGCAAAATTATTCAAACCAAAATTGATAGCAATCGCAAATAGTGGTAAAAGTAAAATATTAAAAGATGCTTTGAAAAATACAAAAATAGAAATTGTATCTGGAAATATGGCAGCAGTTGAGGCAGCATCTTTGCATACAGATGTAACAATATCTGCAATTGTTGGATTTGCAGGCCTAAAACCAACCATGCGCGCAATTGAAAATAGCAAAATAATAGCATTGGCAAATAAAGAATGTTTGGTATGTGCTGGTAGCTATATGATGAATAAAATAAAGCAATTTAAGGCTGAATTGCTTCCATTAGATAGTGAACATAATGCAATTTTCCAAGTATTTGATAGCAGTAAGTTAGAAAATATTGTAAGAATTATACTAACTGCATCTGGCGGGCCTTTTTTAAAAAAGACAAGAGATGAGCTAAAAAATATTACTCCCAAACAAGCAATTACCCATCCTAATTGGTCTATGGGGGCAAAAATTTCTGTTGATAGTGCAACTATGATGAACAAAGCATTAGAAATTATAGAGGCACATCATTTATTTAATATGAGCTCAGATAAAATAGATGTGTTAATACATCCGCAATCAACAATACATTCAATGGTGGAATATATTGACGGTTCTTTATTGGCGCAACTGGGAGCACCAGATATGAGAACTCCAATAGCATACACACTTGCATGGCCAAATAGAATGAATACAACTGGAAGTAAGCTAGATATTTCAAACTATATGAATTTAGAATTTTACCCACCTAATACAAAACGTTTTCCTCTGTTAAAATTGGTCAGAGAGGTAATTGATGAAGGAAAAATATTACCAGTTGTCTTTAATGCCGCAGGTGAGGTTGCTGTGTATGAATTTTTACAAGGAAATATTTCTTTTTTAGATATAGAAAATATAATTTTTGATATGGTTGAGCATGCCAGTAATATTAAATTTAAAGTTAATGAATTTGAAGATATTTTTCCAATTGATGAAGAAATAAGAATAATAACACTTGAGAAGATTAAAAAACATGCTACTAATATAGGTTATAGTTAAAATTTTAATTAGAGGTTATAATTAGTTATGGAACTTTTAAATCAGTTAATATCCGCCCCATATGAATTTTTACGCAATTATGGTGGTCCGTTTATTTTGGTACTTAGCATATTGGTATTTGTACATGAATGGGGACATTATATAGTTGCTCGTCTATGCGGTGTTAAGGTTGAAAAATTCTCTATTGGTTTTGGGCCAGAGCTTTTTGGTAGAACAGACGGACATGGCACTAGATGGAAAGTAAGCTTAATTCCTCTTGGTGGCTATGTGCAAATGTTTGGTGATAGCGACCCTGCTAGCGGACATGCCGATGATATTGTAGAAGATGAAGATGGCAAAAAAAGACCAATGACAGAGGCAGAAAGAAAAGTTGCATTTTTTGCACAACCTCTTTGGAAAAGATTTTCAATCGTATTTGCGGGGCCTGCAATTAACTATTTATTTGCTATTTTACTTTTAAGTGGGCTTTTTGCATTTCATGGACAACCATATACGCCACCTGTTGCGGCAACTCTTGTTGAAGGCGCACCTGCAGAGGCAGCAGGCATTATGCCAGATGATAAAATTATTGAAATAAATGGCATAAAAATGACTAGATTTGAAGATTTGGTACAATCGGTTAGCCTTAATTTAGGCAAAGAAATGAATGTTACTGTTTTGCGTTATCTTGGGGATAATAAATGGGATACAGAAAATCCTATATCTTTGCAAATAACTCCCAAAGTTGAAGAGGTAGAAGATAGATTTGGCTTTAAACATTCTGTTGGTAGAATTGGTGTAATTAGCCCCCCTGGCAAAGCAGCTTTGCTAGAGCATGGACCATTTGATGCATTTATTGCCTCTTTGGAGGAAACTTGGCGTTTGACTTACCTAACACTTAAAGGTGTTAAGCAAATGATAACTGGTGAAAGAAGCGCGCAAGAGCTTGGTGGTATTTTAAGAATAGGCGCCTATGCAGGTGAATTTGCCCAAGCAGGTATAATATCTTTAATTACTTTTACGGCTCTGTTATCTATCAATTTGGGATTGATAAATTTATTTCCAATACCTCTATTAGATGGTGGACATTTGGTATTTTATATTATTGAATTTTTAAAAGGAAAGCCCCTTTCTCCTAGAGCTCAAGAATATGCTTTGCGTACAGGTTTTGTGATGGTAATTGGCTTGATGTTATTTGCTACATGGAATGATTTAGTACAACTGAAGTTTTTTGATTATATTGCTGGTTTAATATCTTAACTTAATGGGAATTAAACAAATGAAAAATAAGTCAAAAAAGGCAATTTATAGTTTGACGCTGGCTTTTGGATTAGTATCTGGTGGTGGGATATATGCCAATGATAATATAGATGAAAGTGATGTGTTTGGAGTGTGGCGCAATGATAAAATAGGCAGTATAGATATAAAGCACTGTCATAATGATAAAGCTAAATATTGTGGATATTTAAAGAGCATAGATAAGGATTTATCCAAGCAATTTAACCTTTATGTAGATAGCGCGAATGAAAGTAACAATTTAGTTATAGAAAATTTAAGACCAACTCATAAAGATAAATTAAGCTATACAGGTAAGATAGTTAATGTAAAAGGCTTTTTAGCCTCTATTGCTAAGGTTAAAATTACTTATAGGGAAGAAAATATAGCAAATGTAAAGATAAGTGTATCTTTTATATCTCTCAATTATAAATTTAATAGAGTAAAGCCTAGTAAAGAAGCTCCTAATATTTCTAAATTTCCTACATTACCTAAAAAATAATGCAGTTATATAACCGCTTTCAAAATTACTTAAACTGCCAATATTAAGCCCTATAACAAATTATGCAAAACCTATTTAAAGCAGGGATAATATTTAGCTTTCATAGTTTACAGCTTATTTTCACATAGTCACGCAACAAAAAATCACTGACAAAAGTAAGAATATTATTATTTATTTTTAGTTGTTTGAAAGTAGGCTATTTGTATCCTCTTAAATATTATTATCCCCATTATAATTACATATAACCAAACAAAATATTTTTGTGTAAAACTCTATATAAATAATAATATAATGGCAAATAATATACTGCTTAGAATTAGGCCATCTATTCTATCTAAAATACCGCCATGACCTGGTATAATATTGCCTGTATCTTTAACGCCGTATTTTCTTTTAACTGCAGAAATTAACAAATCCCCCGTTTGGTCTGCAATTGCCAAAATAATACCAATAATTGCAACCATATAAATAGAAATTCCAGTAAAAATACTAATAGAAAATTGTGGCATTGCTAAAATAGATGTTACAATAACAGAGCCAAACACCCCACCAATTAGCCCCGCCCAAGTTTTATTAGGACTAATTTTAGGAGCCATTTTTGCCCCTCCTATTGCCTTACCTGCAAAATATGCAAATATATCAGTTGCCCAAACGGCGGCACAAACAAATAAAATCAACCATGCTCCATCTATCTTATGAGAAAATATCCAAGCCTGTGCCAAAGCAAATAACCCAATATATACAAAACCAAAAATTAAAAGTTTTTTGTCTGTATTTTTAATTTTATCTTCTGCCTTAGATAAAATAAGAAAATACCATTCCCGCCATGCAATTATCAGCATTAAAAGAATAACAATATAAAATAGCCAATTATTTATAAATAATGCTATTAAAAAAACAGGCATCAATATAGCTGCCGATATAGTTCTTTTGGCCAAACTACTCATATTAAACCTGATATAATTTTACATTCATCATCTTTATTACCATCTTTAATATTACCATACCGCCTTTCCCTATTTGCATAAGCCAAAAGTGCTTTATTAAAATCTTTTTCATTAAAATCTGGCCAATATGTATCAGTAAAATACATTTCGGTATATGCCATTTGCCACAAAAGAAAATTACTAATCCGCTGTTCTCCACTTGTTCTAATAAGTAAATCTGGCTCTGGAATATCTTTTGTTGCCAAAAAAGAAGAAAAAACCTTCTCATCTAACATGTCAGCTGTAATATTTGCCTCTATAATTTTTTTAACGGCACTAATAATATCTTGCCTACCGCCATAGCTCAGAGCCATCACAACATGCATAGAGTCATTATTTTTTGTTTTATTTTGCCATTTATTTATTAAATAAATTATATCTTGAGGTAGTTTTTCAATCTCACCTATTACATGTAGGCGTGTGTTAATGTCATCTAATTCTTTTACATCTTTTTTTAAATAATTTCTAATCATATTCATCAGAGCATCGACTTCATTTGCAGGTCTTAGCCAATTTTCCGAAGAAAAAGCAAAAAATGTTAAATATTTTATGCCATATTTTCTGGCAAATTTAACAATATTGCGGGCAGCTGTTGCCCCCCGTCTATGTCCTTCAATTCTGGGCATTCCTCTAGATTTTGCCCAGCGACCATTACCGTCCATAATCAAGGCAATATGGCGTGGCAGATTATTTTCTTTTATTTTCTCTAAACTATCCATGACAGCTTAGATAGCATATTTAAAACAAATTGTCAGATAAAAAATATTTATTTTTAAGCCCTAAGAGCTGTATCAACACTTTTACAAAGTCCTTCAATCGTAAAGGGCTTTTCTATTATATCAACCACCAAAGCCTCTAGGTTATAGGCTCTTTCACGCTGTTGAGTATATCCGCTCATCATCATAATTTTTGTATTTGGAAAATCGCCCGCTGTCTTTAAAGCCAAAGATATACCGTCCATATCAGGCATAACAATATCGGTTAGCAGCAAATCAAAATGTCCGTTTTCTTGCATTGCACGAATTGCACTATCACCATCAGATGCAACAACCACCTGATAGCCATGATAAGACAGGGCGCGCTCTACAAATTCTCTAACAGCAGGCTCATCATCGACAATTAAAATTTTTGTATCCGCAAAATCATCTCTTTTGGTCATATTTACTATATATCTCAATCAATATTATGAGGATTATTTTTAGCCTCACTTCTTTTTATACTAAAATTGTAAATTTTCTTTATATCTCTTTTAATAACTATATCATGTCCTCCTTTGGGTGGAGATTTAAAGCCAAATTTTAATATTCTATCCTCGCCCGCTTTAATATTTCCATCTAGTGGAGGCACTTCCCATTCTTTTAATAGTTTTTCCTCACTATTGTAAAGAGCAATTTTTAAGGGTTCAAATTGTTGCTTACTATTTGTAATATTTTTTATCTTTAATTCTATATATAAAATTTTCTCACCATCACTATTTTTTTTATATTTAACTATTGTCGGAATATATTCAAAAATATTTTTCTCAATATTTAAAAATTTATAAATAGGATATGTTGCAGGGAAATTTTTAATTATTATTTTTGGTGAAAAAATAGCAAATAAAATACTAAGCACTAAAAATATAAGAAATACAATAGCAACAAACTTTTTATCTATAGATAAACTGCCTGTTTGTTCTTTTTCTATTTCATCAAAGTGATAATTTGCGATATAGGTATTTTCTTCACCATCTGTTTTATCTTCAAAAATACTATTATTCTTATCGCCGCTATCAATATCTTTATCTTGTTCTATATCACTATTAGTTACTTGCTTATGCCACTTATGTTGACATATACCACATTGTAATAACTTACCAGATAACCCTATCGCGGCAGCAGGCATTTTAAATTTAGTATGGCATTTAGGACATTTTACTATCATTATTATCAACATTATTAAATAGAAAAAATAGTATTTTATCTTATAGTATATAAAATAAAAATGCAAAATTATATATTTTGCTAACTTTAGTACTTTTGCTTTTGGCTCTATTCTGTTATTGTCTGTTGCCATGATGACACATTTACAAGTTACAGATTCTGTTGACGGCAATAATGATATAGCTACAGATAACTATAAAGTTATGCCCCATAATATTGAGGCCGAACAGGCTTTGCTTGGGGCTTTGCTTGTCAATAATAACGCCATTGAAAAAGTAGCCGATTTTTTAAAACAGGAACATTTTTTTAATCCTGCTCATGGCAGAATCTTTGATATTACAAAAAAAATGATCGATAGAGGGCAAGAGGCAAGTCCTGTAACCATAAAAGAATATTTTGCCAAAGATGAAGATTTAGAACATGTCGGGGGCAGTGAATATTTAACCGAGCTTGCTCGCAATGTTATCAATGTTGTCAATGTTTATGAATATGGACGCACTATATATAATTTACATTTAAGGCGTGCTTTAATTGCGCTTGGGGAAACTATTGCAGATAATGCTTTTAACGCAAATATTGATTTAAACCCTCAAATGCAAATTGAAAATGCTGAACAATCTCTTTTTCAATTAGCCGAAGAAGGTGAAGTAAAGGGTGGGTTTATTACATTTTCAAAATCACTAACAGCTGCAATTAAAATTGCAGAAAAAGCCTATCAAAGACAGGGGAAAATTACAGGTATAACAACTGGTCTTAAAGATTTAGATAGAATGTTGGGTGGACTACACAATTCTGACCTTTTAATAGTTGCAGGGCGCCCGTCTATGGGTAAAACGGTAATGGGAGTCAATATTGCTTTTAATGCGGCAAAAGCCTATCTTCACAGTGATGGCAAAGAAGGCGCTGTTGCCGCGATATTTTCACTTGAAATGTCATCGGAACAATTAGCAGGTCGTATTTTAGCCGATATTTCCAGCGTGCCATCTGATAAGATTCGTAAAGGTGAATTGTTAGAAACTGATTTTCAAAAATTCGTTGAGGCAAGCCAGCTTTTATCATCTGTGCCACTTTTTGTAGATGACACACCCGCACTTAGTATTAGCGCAGTTAGAACGCGTGCTAGAAGATTAAAAAGAACCGAAAATTTGGGTTTAATTGTAGTTGACTATTTACAGCTTTTACATGGCAGCTCAAGGCATGGTGACAATAGAGTGCAAGAAGTATCAGAAATCACCCGCGGACTTAAAGCAATTGCAAAAGAGTTAAATGTTCCTGTTGTTGCTCTATCACAGCTAAGCCGTGGAGTTGAAAGTAGAGAAAATAAAAGACCTCAACTGTCTGACCTTAGAGAATCAGGCTCTATTGAACAAGATGCAGATGTTGTTATGTTCCTCTACAGGGAACAATATTATTTAGAGCGAGAAGAACCCGTCCGCAAAGCAGATGAAAGCGAAGAACGCTATAATGAAAGATATGAAAATTGGCAAAATCGCTTGTCTGAAGCTTATAACAAAGCAGAATGTATAATTGCAAAACAAAGACATGGACCTATTGGAAAAATAGAAATGTTCTTCCAAGGAGAATATACAAGATTTTCAGATTTGGATTTACAACATAGTGATGAATAGCTTATCTATAGATTTAAATGCTCTTAGAGAAAATTATAAAATAATTTTAAATGCTACTAATAAGGATAAAACAGCAGTTGGAGCAGTTGTAAAATCTGATGCCTATGGGATTGGTATGGAAAAAGCTGTTAATATCCTCTATGCTGAGGGGGTGCGTATTTTTTTTGCTGCCTCAATTGATGAAGCTCTAGAGTTAAAAGAAATATTAAAAAATAAAATAGATAGTTTAATTTTTACATTACATGGACTATGTGGTATTCGTGACCAAAAATCTATTTCAATTTTTGCTAAATTGGGCTTAATACCCGTTTTAAATAGTCTAGAGGAAATAGAAGTCTGGCAAAGAAACGCAAAAATAAATGAACAAAAATATGATGCTATACTCCATATTGATACAGGTATGAATAGGCTAGGTATCTGTAAGGACGAATTTAATATCTTACAAAATAAAATAAATGAATTTGACGGTATAAATTGGTTATATGTAATTAGTCATCTTGCTTGCGCTGATGAGCTGGAAAATATAATGACCGAACAACAGTTAAAAATATTTTTAACAAAAAGCAAAATTCTACCCCTCACAAGAAGAAGTCTTGCAAATTCGGCGGGTTGTTTTTACGATGAAAAGCTACATTTTGATATGGTTAGATGTGGTGCTGCTCTTTATGGAGTAGAGCTACACAACAAGCAGCCTAAAATGTACGAAGTTATGTATTTAGAATCTAAAATAATATCTATTCATTTTGCTGAGAAGTCAAAAACTGTTGGCTATGGTGCTATTTACAAATGCAAAAGAAAAACAAAAATAGCAACCATTGCAATTGGATATTCATCTGGACTATTTAGAAATATTAGCAATAGAGGATATGTATTTATAAACAATCAAAAATTTCCAATTATTGGACGCATATCAATGGATTTAATTACAATTGATATTACCGATGCAAATTTTGAAATAAAAATTGGCGATCGTGTAGAAATATTAGGCAAAAATCAAACAATAAATGAATTTGCAAAATTTTCTGATACTATTCCATATGAAATATTAACTTCTATTGGTAAAAGCTTTAATAAATATTATATTGGTGATATAAAAAATGCTGAAAAAATATAAATAATATATAATAATTCGCTACGGTAACAATTAAGGCAAAAAAAATGAATATTATTTTATCTTCAATAAATACAATAGGTGCTAGTGTAATTACTTTTTTAGCCTCTATTGGAAAAATTTCTATTTTTACTGGTAAGGGCCTATATCACTCTTTGACCCCGCCCATATATTGGCGAATAATATTCAGACAATTTATGCAAATAGGTTACTATTCTTTACCCGTTGTTGCGCTTACAACTCTTTTTACTGGTATGGTTTTAGCATTACAAAGCTATACTGGATTTTCTAGATTCTCGGCAGAAGGGGCGGTTTCAACCGTTGTTGTGTTATCCATTACTCGCGAACTTGCACCAGTTTTAGCTGGGCTTATGGTGGCTGGTCGTGTTGGAGCGGCGATTGCAGCCGAAATTGGCACTATGCGGGTAACCGAACAAATTGACGCGCTTAACACTCTTTCTACAAATCCTTATAAATATTTAATTGCGCCTAGATTGATTGCGGGTATAACTATGCTTCCTATACTTGTTTTAATAGGCGATGTTATCGGTATTTTAGGTGGTTATATAGTTGGTGTTTACTCTCTTGGCTTTAGCCCAGAGAATTACTTGAAAAATAGTTGGGAATATCTAGAGGCGATGGACGTTATATCGGGACTAATTAAAGCATCTGTATTTGGCTTTATTGTTACCTTGATGGGCTGTTATCACGGCTATAATTCTGGACGTGGCGCACAAGGTGTTGGGCTTGCCACAACAAATGCAGTTGTTTCTGCCTCTATACTTATATTGGTCTTTAACTTTATTATTACAAAGATATTTTTCTCATAAAAAACTTTTGAGGCTCTAAATTAAAATGACAGATAAAAAAACAAAAATAAAATTAGAAAATCTACATAAGTCCTTTGGTGATAACCATGTTTTAAATGGAGTTAATCTTGAAATAAAACAAGGCGAATCTTTGGTAATAATTGGTGGTTCTGGCACTGGTAAATCAGTGCTTTTAAAATCTATCTTAGGACTTATAATTCCCGATAGTGGAAAAATAATTATTGATGGTAAAGATGTAACCAATATCTCCATACAACAACGTGGAGAAATAACACAAAAATTTGGTATGTTATTTCAAGGCGGCGCGTTATTTGATAGTTTGCCCATTTGGGAAAATGTTGCTTTTGGATTGATACAAAACCAACATATACCTAGAAAGCAAGCATATGAAATCGCCATTGAAAAGCTTCGCTCTGTTGGGCTTAAGGAAAAAATAGCAAAACTTTTTCCAGCTGAACTTTCTGGTGGTATGCAAAAACGTGTATCCTTGGCAAGGGCAATTGCCACTAATCCAGAAATAATATTTTTTGATGAGCCCACAACAGGGCTTGACCCAATAATGGCAGATGTTATCAATAATTTAATTGTAAAAGCGACAAAACAGTTGGGGGCAACCACGCTAACAATTACTCACGACATGGCAAGCGCTAGGAAAATTGCCGATAATATCGCCATGATATATGATGGCAAAATAATCTGGCGTGGTGCTGCCAAAGATATAGATAAATCAGGCAATGAATATATAGAACAATTCATTCATGGCAAAGCAGAAGGACCCATTGAAGTTGCTGTTTAATTTTGTAGTAATCTGTAACAATAACGATATAGTTAGATAAAAAATGAAATGGTTTTTTAAAGCACTAGCAGTAATTTTTTCTTTGGCAATAACGGGGCTTATCGTTGGAGTTGCTATTTTTGTTCTGATATTATTCTATTATAGTCAAGATTTGCCTGAATTTAAGCAGCTGGGAAATTACAAGCCCCCTATTATCACGCGTGTTCATACATCTGATGGTAAATTGATGGCGGAATTTTCTACCCAAAGACGCATTTTTATCCCCATCGGTGAAGTACCAAATAATGTAAAAGAAGCTTTTATTTCTGCAGAAGATAAAAATTTTTATACACATAAAGGCATAGACCCATTTGGCATTTTAAGAGCAATTAGAACGAATCTTGCCAATATAAAAACAGGAAAAAGACTAGTTGGAGCGTCAACCATTACCCAACAAGTTGCAAAGAATTTTTTACTTAGTAATGAAGTTTCATATGAAAGAAAAATAAAAGAAGCAATACTTGCTTTAAAATTAGAAAAGGCGTTTACAAAAAATCAAATATTAGAGCTATATTTAAATGAAATTTATCTTGGGCAAGGAACTTACGGGGTGGCAGCGGCATCTATCAATTATTTTGGTAAATCACTAGATAAATTAACTCTTGAAGAAGCGGCCTATCTAGCAGCTCTGCCCAAAGCTCCTAATAATTATCACCCTGTAAGAAAATATGATGCTGCTATTGCTAGGCGAAATTGGGTTTTGCTTAGAATGTTTGAAAATGGCTATATAAATGAAGAAGATTACAAAACTGCCAAAGCAGCAAAATTACTAACCATAAAAAACACAACAAATGTTTATACAAATGCATCTTATTTTGCAGAGGAAGTAAGAAGACAAATAATTGCGCAATATGGTGATAAATCTTTATATGAAGATGGGCTAACTGTTCAAACATCTCTTGACCCCAAATTACAAGCAATTGCAAAAAAAGCGCTCAGAAATGGACTAGTTGCCTATGATAGAAGACATGGTAAACACAGAAAACATATTGCAAAAATCAAGAATATCAAAAAATGGAAAGAAAAATTAAACAAAATTCCAATTCCAGTTGGCGCGGAAGACTGGCAGTTGGCAGTTGTGCTTAGCTCTAATGAAAAACTAGCTAAAGTTGGTTTTAAAGATGGAAACACTGCGGTGATTACTTTTAACAAGGTAAAATGGGCTCGTAAACGAATATCTAGTTTTAAAATGGGAGCAGAAATTACAGCTGTTTCACAGATTTTAAAGGTGGGTGATGTTATACTTACAGAATTTTCTGGTGAAAAATTAGAAAATGGAACAAAAATATATCATTATCGCCAAATACCCGAAGTACAAGGCGGACTTATTGCTATGGACCCTCATACAGGGCGTGTGCTTGCCATTGTTGGGGGCTTTAGTTATGAAATTAGTGAATTTAACCGCGCAACACAGGCACAGCGTCAGCCTGGTTCTGCTTTTAAGCCTTTTGTATATTTAAAAGCTTTAGAAAAAGGTTATACACCTGCGACATTGATACTTGACGCACCTTTTGTTTTAGACCAAGGCGGAAATTTAGGAAAATGGCGCCCTAGTAACTATTCTAAGAAATTTTATGGCTATACTCCATTGCGAATAGGTATAGAAAAATCAAGAAATCTAATGACTGTTCGGCTTGCGCATCAATTGGGTATGAATGAAATTGCAGAAATTGCAAAACGCTTAAATGTCATTGAAAATATGCCCGAAGTCTTATCTATGGCACTTGGAGCGGGAGAAACCACACTACTTAAAATGGTTGCTGCCTACAGTAGTATTGTAAATGGTGGCAAAAAAATATATCCAAGCTTTATTGATAGAATACAAGACAGAGATGGTAAAACTATATTTAAAACAGATACTCGTCCTTGTAGTAAATGTGGTCCTTTAATTGATTGGAAAGGGCAAGCTGTACCTGATATTCCAGACATAAGAGAGCAAGTATTATCACCGCAAAATGCCTATCAAATGGTATCAATTATGGAAGGTGTTGTAAAACGTGGAACAGGTATAAGATTAAAATCTTTAAATCGCCCCCTTGCTGGTAAAACAGGCACTACCAATGAAGAAAAAGATGCTTGGTTTATTGGCTATACCCCTGACTTAGTAGTGGGTGTTTATGTTGGTTTTGATAATCCAAGACCAATGGGTAAAAAAGAAACAGGCTCACGCGTTGCAGTTCCAATATTTAAGGAATTTGTAGAAGAAGCCCTAAAAGATAAGCCCGCAACCCCTTTTCGTATACCAAAAGGCATAAGATTGGTAAAAATAAACAGGCTTGATGGAACCAGAGCAAAGCCAGAAGATAGCGACGTTATATGGGAGGCCTTTACTCAGGGAACAGAGCCTACAGATACAGCTGTGATATTTTATAAAAATAAACTTGTACCAATTGAACTTGATAAAGATAATAATAGTATTGATACAAATATAAATACAGGAACTGGCGGACTATATTAAATTTTAAACTATTTGAGGGCTTTAACATATGTATGACTTACTTTTAAAAAATGCAAAAATTGTAACTGCTGATGATGGAATAATAGAAGCCGATATTGCCACCATTGATGGTAAAATAGTTGAAATAGGCGCCCTAGATGGGGCAGCCAAAGAAAATATTGACTGTTATGGACTTCATATTTTACCTGGAATTATTGATACCCAAGTACATTTTAGAGAACCAGGAAATACGCACAAGGAAGATTTAGAAACTGGAACACTCTCTGCAATTGCTGGAGGAATTACATCTATATTTGAAATGCCAAATACTGACCCTTTGACTACAAGCAAAGAGGCTCTTTTTGACAAAATATTAAGAGCAAATGGCAGAGCTTGGTGTAATTTTGCATTTTTTATTGGTGGCACTAAAGAAAATGCTAAAGAATTGCCTTTTTTAGAAAAACTGCCCGCTTGTGCTGGTGTTAAGGTATTTATGGGTTCTAGCACTGGTAATTTACTAACCGAAGATGATGAAACTTTAATTGAAATATTGGAAAATGGCTCAAGAAGGGTGGCAGTTCACGCAGAAGATGAAAAAAGACTAAAAGACCGCCAAACAATTGCAGAAGAAAAGGCAGATGTTCACGCTCACCCCATATGGCGCGATGAAGAAACAGCCGTTGAGGCAACAAGAAGATTGATTAAAGCCGCCTATAGAACAGGAAGACAAGTACATGTCTTACATGTAACAACTGCAAAAGAAATGCAAATGCTTGCCAAATATAGGGATATTGCCAGTGTTGAGGTTACCCCCCAACATTTAACTCTATTTGCGCCTGATTGTTACGATAGGCTGGGCACTCTTGCCCAGATGAACCCACCCATTAGAGAAAAAAAACATATGGAAGCTCTTTGGGAGGGAATTGAAAATAATACTGTTAAAATTATTGGCTCTGACCATGCACCTCATACGCTTGAGGAAAAAAAACAACCATATCCCAAAAGCCCAAGTGGCATGCCTGGAGTTCAAACATTACTACCAATAATGTTAAGCCATGTTAATTTAGGTAAATTATCTTTAGAAAAACTAGTTGAACTTGCTGCACATAACCCAAGAAAATTATATGGTATAAAAAATAAAGGCTATATCAAAGTTGGCTATGACGCTGATTTTACCATAGTTGATATGCAGGCAAAACGTACAATTACTAACGACTGGATTAAAAGTAAATGTGGCTGGACTCCATATCATGGGCTTAATGTTCAAGGCTGGCCTATTATGACCATTATTGGTGGGTGTGTGGTTATGCGTGAAGATAAAATAATTGGTGAGCCTATAGGCTCAGAAGTCAAATTCACTACTTAAAAACAATTATTTACACATGCGAATCACTTATGCTATACTGAGATGTCAGTTTATTCTAACTGTCCTTAAAAATATCACCTTATCTGGTAAAAATAATGACAAAATTATCTAATGATTTGCGATTTGCAGAATTAGGCATAGCTCACAGAATATGGACAATATCACCAATATACGGTGATTTTGCTAGGCTTTATCAAATACATCAACAAATAATTGAAAATTTTCAAGCAGGCGATAAAATCGTCTATTTCGGAAATTATATCGGTAAATTTGTAAATATTAAAAAATACTGCCCCATAATGACAATAAATCAAATACTGGAATTTAGAAAAACTATACTTAGTTTTTCTGGGGTAAAACCAGACGATATTGTATTTTTACGTGGGCAACAAGAAGAAATTTGGCAAAAACTTTTACAGTTACAATTTGCTTATAATCCCAAAGAAGTATTTGAATGGATAATTTCTAGTGGTATAGAACAAGTGCTTATTGGTTACGGTAGCAATATTGAAGATGGAAGGCGCGCAATTAGGGAAGGCACAATAGGCATTAGTCGTTGGACTAGCTATTTAAGGCATAATATACGTAATTTTGCTGGGCATACAGAGTTTTTTTCTGCAATAAAAAGGGCTGCATTTACTCAAAATGAAACGGCCATGTTATTTGTTCATTCTGGTATAGATGTAAACAAGCCACTAATTGCACAAGGTGATAATTTCTGGTGGAAAAGTAATGACTTCAATGAAATAACAAAACCATATTGTCCATTTCATTATATAATTCGCGGATATGACCCAAATGCCAACGGCATTCACATAAATGGTGTTACCATGAGCCTAGATGGCAACACTACCAATGACACAAAAACCCCAACAATCACAACATCTCTGCTTAGCGCCAATGGTAAAGTTTTAGATATTTTAACAATATAGCTACAAAATTTATTTTTATTTTTATTTATCTTTAAATTCAGCAGCCTCATCATTGCTCATAAGCATTGCACTATCTACTAAGCCTTTTTTTTCTCTAATTACTTTTTCTATTGTTGCAGAAATATCAAGATTGTCTTTTAAGAATTGTTTTGCTTTTTCACGCCCCTGTCCTATTTTCTCACCTTTGTAAGAATACCAAGAGCCTGACTTTTCAACAACGCCACATTCAACACCTAAATCCAATATTTCACCTTCTTTTGACACACCTTCACCAAAGACTATATCAAAACTAACTTTGCGGAAAGGTGGAGATACTTTATTCTTCACAACTTTTACTGTGGTTATAGAGCCAACCGCATCGTCTTTATCCATAATTGCTTTGCCACGTCTAATATCAAGCCTTACAGATGAGTAAAATTTAAGAGCATTCCCCCCCGCGGTTGTTTCAGGATTGCCAAACATAACACCTATTTTCATACGTATTTGGTTAATAAATATAACAATTGTTTTGGATTTTGAAATAGAGCCTGTAATTTTACGCAGAGCCTGACTCATCAATCTTGCTTGCAGGCCAACATGAGCATCACCCATTTCCCCTTCAAGTTCAGCCTTTGGAACAAGAGCAGCAACAGAGTCAACAACCAAAACATCTAAAGCACCAGAACGAACAAGAGTATCTGCAATCTCAAGAGCTTGTTCCCCTGTATCTGGTTGTGATATAAGCAAATTTTCAACATCACAGCCAAGTTTAGCTGCATATACTGGGTCAAGCGCATGTTCAGCATCAACCACCGCACAAGT
>JALTWL010000313.1 GCA_027047045.1 Micavibrio sp. | reverse complement strand
TTTCCCGAATAGACACAGATAACTCCTCTGATGCAGAGGCAACATTGCTTACGTTTCTATCTGCACTATCTGATGCTACTGACAAGTCATGAGATTGTTTTTCACCTTCACTTGCAACGCTATTGAGACTACCACTTGTAGCCGAAAGCTCTTCAGTTGCACCTGTCAAATCACTTAAAGTTTCAGATACTTCTCTATCAAATTCAGATGTTAGCTCATCAACTTTTTGCTTTTGTTCTAATTTTACTTGTTGTTCAGCTTCTTGCTGAGCTCTTAATTTTTCTGCCTCTTTTAACTTATCTTGCATAATTTTTAAGGCATGACTTATATCACCCATTTCATCTTTTCTATCTATGCCTTTGATTTTATTATCTAAATTATTATTAGATATATTTTCAATATCCCTCACAACATCATATATTGGAAGTGTAATAGTTCTTGCTACTTTTGTTCCCATAATAATAACAAATATTATAATTAAAATTGTAAGTGGCAAAAATATAATTAAAGATTTTTTCAAAGAATTATATTCACTATGAACACTTTCCAACAAAACATCCATTGCTCTGTCTTCAACAATTTTCATTTTATTTATTCTTTTAGTTGCAATATCAAACCACAAAGACGCAGTTACATCACTATTTATTTGTTTTCCTTCACCTGCAGTAAATACAATATCACGCATTCTCTGTAACTCTTTAATCTCCTTACTATTTACTATTTTTTTTGAGTAGGTAACCAAATCTGGCTGTGCTAACTTTGAGAAGTTATCTAAAAATAATTTCTGCTCCATAATCAAGGAAACAAATTTTCTATATATTTCGGGCGCAAAAAAACCTCGCCCAAAGCCGTTTGCACCCATTGCTCTTTCCACCCCAGCACGCTCTTTTGCTTGTAAATGGGCATCATAGGCCAATAAATCTTTAGTAATTCTTGTATTAGTACTGTAATTAGCCGCATATATGACAATATCTAAATATTGACGAATAACGGGAGTATAATACGCTGCCATTTCACCAACTGTTAGCTGTAATGCAGATATTTTTTTGCGTTTATTTTCTAAAGAAGAAAGCCCAGCCTCTGCAGCATCTATTTTTTGCCTAAAACTATCGGCGTAATCATCATAATTTATTTTTTCTAGTGCTTTAGAGAGAATTTTAAGCTGTTTATCTGTTAGTTGTCTTTGTTTTTTTAACTTTTCTGTCATTGTGTCATTAGCTTTTGTTCCTATATAACCAGCAGACAATCCTCTTTCTTTTTGTAATTCATGTACAAGATCACTTACGTGTGGTGTAATTTCTACTAATCCCTTTAATTTAGCAGATGCCAACAAATCCTTATAATCATTGAATAGTAAAATGCCAGAAAACACTATAGTAAAAAATAAAGGCAATAATAAGACTGCATTTAATTTTGTTCCAATTTTTAAATTGGCAAGAACATTATCCAAAGATTTCATAAACTCCCCCATATTCAGCTAAAATTATAAAAGTTATACACCTCTTCAATCACTAATAATGAAACAGTTTCACTAATAAAAGGTAAATTAAAGTTATAAAATTTAGTATAGAAAAATATTTCAAAATGATGGTGGCCCCTCCCGGACTTGAACCGGGACGTCTCAAGGACACACGATTTTAAGTCGTGAGCGTCTACCAATTCCGCCAAGGGGCCACATAGACAAGAAACGTAAATGAGATATTAAAACAAGAAAAAATAAATTTCTACGTTTTTTTTTACTTTGGTGATTTTTTTTTTTTTTTAATAAATGGGTAT
>JALTWL010000312.1 GCA_027047045.1 Micavibrio sp. | reverse complement strand
CTTAGTACTTCTGCTCCAACGGCAAATGCTCAAGCATCTGTTGCAACTAAAACTGTAGCTCCTTCACCTGCTATGGGTGGTGGACAAAGAAGAATACCAAAAACAGTTGCTGAGGTTACTCAAAATAGTGAGGAGGGGTCTGAGCGATGATAGAACATGTACCAACACAGGCAATAGTCAAAGATTACGAAGTATTTACAAATGATAGAAATGCGGTTGCTTTTTTTATGCTAAGACATTCTGTGCTTGACCATAACAGAGAAAAAGGCCCATATCTATTTGCGGTACAACCAGATAATAGTATTGTAATTGGCACAAAAGAACATCATGCAATCTTGCCGAATGTATCTTCTGCAATTATAGATACTGTAAAAAAACGCTCAGCACTTTTGCTTGTTGAATTTGAAAATCAAGAACCGTTTCGCTGTACACCTTGTTATTTATCACCAAATAGTAGCTAGGCTATTCTTCTTCCTCTTTTTCAAAAATTTGGTGATAAATTTTCGTTCCTACTTTAACTCCTAATTTTGCAACTGCACCAGCATTTAGTTCCAGTACAGCTTTTACATTCTCTGTGCTATGTATATATTCTTCTGATTCTGGCCTAGCATTTTCATATAAGTCTACTACTTTACCATCTTCATCAATAAATATAATATCCAGTGGAATATAGGTGTTTTTCATCCAAAAAGTAGCAGGTTTGGGCTTATCAAATATAAACAACATACCAGAATCTATGTCTAATTTTTCACGGTACATTAAACCAACAGCATGCTTTTCTTGAGTGTCGGCAATTTCAATTCTATAGTAATTTTCTGTACCATCAGCTGCTGGAATTACAAGTATATTTTCAGGAGCATTTAAAGTAGAGCTATCAACATAGGTTGTTTTTTTAATAGTAATTTCTTCATTATTTACATCTTTAGAATCTTCAGTGAAATACTGCCCAAAGCTACCATCATAGCTACAATATGCAGGAAGCTCTTTTTGTGATGCGACATAGGCATATATAATTAGTCCAGATATTAACAATAATATTACAATAAAAAACTGTAAAATACGCTTGCCCATTTGTACAATAATCTCCAGTTTTAAAAAGTTTTCTAATTACCACTGCGCATTATAACAGGGAGTGATTGTTTCAAGCAACCACCAAATATTACTTGCTCTATTTTAGTGGCAAGCCCAGTTTTTTCATCAATTTCAACATAAACACCAGCAATAGTAACATCTTTATGATTGGCAATTTTCATACGTGGTTGAGGAACTTTATTTAAAAAACGCTCTACCGCTGCACCTTTATCAAAACCAAGTACGCTGTTGTAATCTCCACACATACCAGCATCTGTTTGATATGCAGTGCCGTTTGGCATTATATGCCCATCTGACGTTGGAATATGGGTATGAGTGCCAACAACAAGTGATACCTGCCCATCACACATATGTCCCATTGCGGTTGTTTCACTGGTTGCTTCTCCATGCGCATCAATAATTATTGCCTGCACATCACGGCCCAGTTTATATTTTTGCAATAGCTCCCTTACTGTGAAAAAAGGATTTTCTGATAACTCTTTTACAAAAAGACGAAGTAAAATATTGATAATTAAAATATTTGCACCATTTGTGGTCTTAAGGATAACATGCCCCTGTCCCAAAGTTCCTTCAACAAAATTTGCAGGGCGCAACAGTCTGCTATCTTTTTTTATATGTGGAATAATTTCTCTACTGTCCCATACATGATTTCCAGTTGTAATGCAATCAACCCCTGCTTGGTAAAGTTCATTACAAATAGCAGAAGTAATGCCAAGCCCGTTATTTGCCGCATTTTCACCATTGACTATAACTAAGTCCAAGCACCAATCACGTTTCCATATTGGGAGTTGTTTTACAATTACATCACAAGCAGCTTTGCCGACTATATCGCCTAAAAAAAGAGTTCTAATTGTCATATAGCCTCAAATATTAAAATAAGTTATTTAGCCTTAAAAAATAGATATGTTAAAATCTGTCTATCATACGTTCAGTTACAACATAGTCAAGCGCAACATCTGTATCATCAATTGGTAGTAAATCTTGAGTTTTTTGTACAGTTAAACCAATTCCGATTACCTTAACAGAGCCAGAGCTACGTAAAGCTGTAATCGTTCTATCATAATATCCACCACCATAACCAAGCCTATGCCCGCGTCTATCATAAGCAACAAATGGTACTAGTAAAATGTCAGGAGTAACAATTTTAACATCACTATCATTTATATCAGGAACTGGAATATTAAATACACCATCAACCATCTTGGTTTTACTGTTCCAACTGTAAAAAGATAGTGGCTGATTTTCATTATTAACCACAGGCAAAGCACAAGTAACCCCTTTATTTGACAAATGCATTAAGATTGGTCTTATATCAATTTCCCCTTTAATTGGCCAATAACCCGCAACAATTTTCCCATCAAAGTTAAAATTATTTAGTATCTTGCTGGCAATTTCTGCGGCATAGTGTTGAATTATAACAGGTGATACAGAAACCCTAGCATTTAGGTGTTTATCTCTGAGTGTGTCTTTATCTACCACCAATTTTTTTTCCGCTTGTAGTTGCATAAATATTTCCTTTTTTAAATTTTTTTAATATAACCATATATTAAAAAATATATTAGTTTTAAAGCTAGTAACCATTTTATAAATTATTTAACAAAAATCCAGAGTTAAAATTAAGTAATTTTAAAAATGGTGGAGGTGCCACACAATCCGTCGATTAAAGCTATCCGCTAAGACCCAGTTCTCACCAGGTGGGTGCCGTTATAACTAGACCACGGTCTAGACAGGGACAGCTCCCTCAATAAAATTATCGGTCCCCGCGATGTAGAAATCTAACGCAATTTGCAGCCAACCTCCTTAAAAATAACCGCCCTTAAGTTAGTTATAGTAACCCTACATTGATGCTACTTTTTCTGTTAACCCTTCTACTTTTTCAGTCAAATTTTCTGCTACAGTTAGAATTTCTTTTCTTTCTGCTTTCAATTTTACAATTTCATCATGTGCTTTTGTAAGTTCGGCTTTTAATTCTTCTATTTCTTTACTGTTATCAGCTTTTAATTCCTCTGTAATATCTGACTTGCTCAAGTCAGATGAGCCTTTATTTGCAAAAATTTCATCAGTCAAAATTAAACTGGCTAAAACCAATAGATGAGAATCATTGTAAGCTGCTCCAGAATTAGCTATATTTTTTACCTTTTGGTCAACATAGGAAGCTAAGTCAAAAACCCAATTTTCTTGCCCAGCCTCACAAGAAATATCATAATTTCTACCATTTATGGTAATTGTAATTTCAGACACTAAATTTACTCCTCTGCCAATAATTTTTCTAAACGTTCAATCGTATTGTCTAGCTTAGATGCCATGGCCTGCTTAAATTTTTTATCATTTTCATTTGCAAAACTAAAAAGTTCAGGCTCCCCCAATTTTTGCAACCATTTTTTTTCATGTTCAGTCACAGCCTTTTCCAATCCAAGAACGGACTTACTAAGTTTCTCTAGTAACGATACAACGTCAGACTTCATTATTATGACCTTTCAAAATTTAAACTTATATATCAAAATAATAATTGCTTTTAAATAAAATATCAAGCAACTAGTAGTATAACTTTACCTACGCATTTTTGTAAATCTGGTTGGTTTTTTATATTCTTGACTAGCGCGTTTGGCAACACGGTTAAATGTAAAGCTAAGCTCTTTAACTGCGCCAACCATACTTCTTATTAGTTTAATTGTAACATCTGGAATGGCGGCTGCCAGTGCAAAACTATAAGATAAAGAGGCTTTTAAAGTATTTTTAACCGTTGTTATTTTTTCTTTACGCAGATTTTTTCTCATCTCTTTTTTGATTTGTTTTTCCTGTCTTTGTGCTTTTTTAAGCTCCACAAGTCCAGATTTTTCTGTTTTTTTATAATCTTGGTGATATTGTTTGCTAAGAGGCCTAGATGATTTTGCTAACTTTTTTTCAGCTCTATATAGAGATTTTACATTTGTAGCCAATGATTTTCTTTCTTTGGCAAGTTTTTCTTCTAGCGCAGCTATTATTTCACGGCTATCTTTAACGGATTTAGATAGTTTATTTACATCTTCTAGTTCAAGCTTGCATTTTTTAGCTATATCCTCATCAAGTTTAACCTTAAGACTATCAAGGGCTACGGTTAGTTCAGTTTGTTTTTGACGAACAACATTTTGAGCATTTTCATTTGCAAGTTTTTGCGCTAATTTTGCCTGCGCAGTTTTTTTTCTTTCTTCTAAATATACTTGTCTTGGCGATTTAACCCGAGAGCTTTTAAGTTGCTGTTCGGCACTTTGAGTATTTTGAGCTTTATCTTTCTTTTTTCTAAACATGGTGCTTACCTCCAAATTGATATTCTTACTTGTCTTACTTACATAATAATGCATAAAAAATCAATATAAAACATCTAACAGACAAATTATTTTAACTATTTGTTAAGTATATAATTATAGAATAAGACCAAGTTGAAGGCCGGCTTGACTATTATGGGAAATAATGGTACAATGGTAAGTAGGGCAGTATTTTATGTGAGAGAAGTAATATGATTGATGCCGTTAACATAGTTGGAGTTGCCCCATTGATGGGGACAAGGTCTATAGCGGGTGAGTCTTCTGTTATTTCTAATGATTCTCGGGTTAATTTCGCAGATAGCTTTTTTTCTACTAGGATTAGAATGGATAACTTTCTTGATTTGGCTATCATAGAGATACGCTCTAGTGAAACAGGTGATGTTATTAGACAATTTCCCACAGAAAAACAAATAGAGGCTTTTAAACGTTCTGAAACAGCAACAGAAAAAGACCGCATGCTACAAAATGATAAAACTACACAAAGGACAAACTCATACGAAGGCGAAAGTTACAAACCAGTAAATAATACAGATGGTAGTACTTTTGTAAATAGTGATGTATATTCTTCACCAAATACTGATGTTGGTAGTTTTTCCGCAAGTGAAACTTCCAATTCTACCAGTTTTGTAATTGTGTAGAGCTTTTTTTGTGGTTACATATCTAAAATATTTAAGTGTAAATTAAGGGCAGTCTTAAACTATGGTTGTAAAACATAGAAAATTAGCCAAATATAATATTATTATACTAATATTTACAATTTTTCTAAACGCCTGCATGCCACTTAATGATAAGGACGTTAATACAGACTTATTTAAAGATAAAGAAGAGTTAAAAAACAAAACCTCCAAATTGCAAATAGGTATGGGAAAGGAAGCTGTATTTAAACTTTTGGGTGTTCCTATTCAAAAATTTAATAGGCTTGGGACAATTGATGTGCAACGAATATTGTATGGTAATTCACAAATACAAGGTAGCGCTAAAGAATTAGAAGAATTTCGTTTGAAAATGATGCGTTTTGAAGGATATTCTTTACCATATCAATCTATTAAAAGTAAGGGTTCGCTTGGCTTTGGTAAGTTAAAAGTAAATAAAACAGGCTATAATCTTGTATTGATTCTTATATTTGAAAATGGGCAGTTATTAAAGGCAAGTGTTGAAGGAAAACAAGATGTAAATGAAAAGGAAAATCAATTTTTTTGGAACTCAATTCTAAGAGCAGGGGTGAAATCTGCGATTTAGTCAGTTTAGCTATAAATACCAATTAAATTATATTGTTCTCCCCCCATTGATTGTTTGAATTTTGTAACTCCCTTAGCAGTATTGGTATTTATTCCACCCAAATCCAAGAATTTAACATTTTTTTGCTTTAAAATTTTAATGATGTGCCACAACATTAAATTATGAGCATTGTATTTTCTACCTATATTATTTGTCCAACCTATTTGGTAGGTGGCAGAATTTCCATGAATAAAAAACAGCCCCATTGCAATATCTTCACCATTTTTTCTGATATTTAACAAAATTGAATAATTTATTTTATTATTTGAATATTTAACTAAGGATTTAATCATTTTAGGGCTTGTGCCAGCATATTTTTTTTGCAACCTATCTTGCATATATCTTTGTAAAAGCAAGTCAAGCCCAATAAATGTTGGTATTTCCTTTATATCTAAGTTTGATTTTTCTGCTTTTTTAAGGGAACTGCGCCATTTACCTACAAAATTAGTCCGAATAGTATCTAGGTCTTTGGAAATATCTATCCATATAGTTTTATATCCTGCTGATTTTTGTTTAAACCCAGCATTTAAGAGTATTTGACTGTTTTTGCTAGTTTCTTTTAATTCTGGCATTATTCTTCGCATTCGTCCAAATCTTTTGGGAAAAATATCATTTAGTTTTTTAAAAAAAGCTTCAATAACATCACTTGAAATATTGTCATCAAACCAAATTGGACCTCTATCAATAAAAATAAAATGCAAAAAGCCAAATAATTTAATTTCTTGAGCTTGTAAAATTCCAATAGTTTTTTTATTTAAGGTAATGATACCAAATTTAGTTACCTGTTGTTTCGTATCACGTATAGCATAGGCATATGCAGGGCTTTGTATTATATTTGGTTTGTCTATTTTTAAAAAATATTTCTGCCATTTTGCAACAGACACACTATCCCATATTATATTTATGGTTAAATCTTTCATATTTTTCTAGCAATAATAGATGCTTTTACGATGTGGCTGGACGTTTATTTGTTACGGGCAAGTCTGCGGCAATCGGCTCATCATCTGTCATTTCAATTAGTCCATTTTCTGTCATAGAAAATCTAGCGGCAAATAGAGCATCACCATATAGAACCATACCTGTTGTTTGAAACTCACCTTTTTCATTTTTACCTTCATAAGATGCAGGTTGTATCGAGCCTTCAATAACTTTGCGCATGGCATCGTCCATTTTAGAGTGGTCAAAAGCGTCATCTTCTATATCTTCTATTATCAAAAATGGTCCTTCATCTCCATGTACGAAATAGCAAAAAAATCGTAGGTAATCTAGAGCATTTTCCTCAGTAATTTCGACTGGAGCAAGCTCATTTGCCTCATGAATTGGGGTGCTTGAACCATCTAGGTGAAACATTTGTCCCTGTTTTGCTAAAAACCAAAAAGGCCCAATTCCTTTATCCCAACTGCTGTCTGCAACCCGCACAAGTGCAACATTTTTATAAAAAGGTAGTTGCCTCCATTCAATTTTGGCGCTCCCCACGCTCACCATATGTTTACCTGCAATAGGATTTACAGATTTAACAAAAGGTTCAGTTGCAGCACCTTCAACTATTTGCCATTTATTGTCTTCATACATTGTTGTTCACCTTCTAAATTTATGTATTGTTACACTTGCAGCTACATCGTGCCATGATTATAAATTAAAAGCAAGATTAGCTTATCTAAATAATTACAATAAATTTAATTTTTAAGCATTGACTTAATGAAAGATACAAATAACGGATGTGGTTCAAAAGGCCTAGATTTAAATTCGGGGTGATATTGAACGCCAACAAACCAAGAGTGGTTAGGTATTTCTATAGCTTCTGGTAATATTCCATCTGGTGACATGGCAGAAAATACCAATCCTGCTTTTTCTAAAATATCTCTGTAATTTATATTAACCTCATATCTATGTCTGTGTCTTTCAGATATAATTTTTTGCGTGCCATATATATTGTAAATCTTACTCCCCTCTTTTAATTTACTTTTATAAGCACCAAGTCGCATAGTTCCGCCTTTATCCATGTCTTTGCTTCTTTGTTCTCTAGCACCTTTGGCGGTTGTCCATTCTGTCATAAGAGCAATTACAGGCTCAGTACAATTGTCAAATTCTGTAGAATTAGCTCCCTTAATATTTGCAACATTTCTAGCAAATTCAATAACCGCCATTTGCATACCAAGACAAATACCAAGATAGGGAATATTATTTTCTCTGGCAAATTTAACGGTTGCAATTTTGCCTTCTGTTCCTCTATCACCAAAACCACCTGGTACTAAAATTCCATCAAAATTGGATAGTTTTTCTTTAACTTTTTCTTCTGATATATTTTCTAATTCTTCTGCATCAATAAATTTTATATTCACCTTACAGTTATTAGCAATTCCACCATGTGTTAAAGCTTCTGATATAGATTTATAACTATCTGGCAGCCCAACATATTTACCAACAACTGCGATATTTACTTTATCTTTAAGATTATTTAAATTATTTATTATTTTTTGCCAATTTGTAATGTCTAGTGATTTTGGTTCTATATTAAAATATTTTAGAACTTGGGTATCCAGCCCCTCTTTACTGTAGCTAATTGGAGTTTCATATATGCTATTTACATCAAGAGCAGCAATTACATTTTTCTCATCAACATTACAAAAAAGCGCAATTTTGCGTCTTTCTTCTTTGGGGATTTTTCTATCAGAGCGACATAAAAGTAAAGAAGGTTGAATGCCAACCGACAATAACTCTTTGACGGAATGTTGGGTTGGTTTAGTTTTAAGTTCTCCTGCTGTGGGTATATAGGGTAGCAAGGTAACATGTATGAACATAGCTCTAGATGTGCCAACTTCATTGCCAAATTGACGAATAGCCTCTAAAAATGGAAGTCCTTCTATATCGCCGATAGTTCCACCAATCTCACATATGATAAAATCTTCCCTATTGTTATCAGTTGCAATAAATTCTTTTATTTCATTAGTTACATGTGGAATTACTTGGATTGTTGCCCCTAAATAATCGCCACGTCTTTCTTTTTTTAAAACTCTAGAATATATGCGCCCTGCAGTTATATTATCACTCATATATGCGCATACGCCTGTAAATCTTTCATAATGTCCTAAATCAAGGTCTGTTTCTGCACCATCGTCGGTTACAAAAACTTCTCCATGTTGATAGGGGCTCATAGTGCCAGGGTCAATATTCAAATATGGGTCAAGTTTTCTTATCCTCACTTTATAACCGCGAGCCTGTAGTAATGCCCCCAGTGCAGCAGCAGCAATTCCCTTACCTAAAGACGATACAACCCCACCAGTAATAAAAATATATTTAGCTTGCATAAACTATCTCCCCCGTAGCATTTAGTATAATATAACTATTACAATAGTTTTTTTAAGTAAAATATTTAATTATTTTTCTGGTGATAGCCCCTTAGGTGGGGTTGGGACATCATCTTTGACTGTCCCGGCTTTGTCTTTGTCTGATTTATTTATTGCTCCATCTTTTGAGCCATCAGAAGAAATAGAAGATTTTATATCAACAGCCTCTTCTATTGTAACGTCAAGTATAGATGATTTTGCTTTTTCAGATTTACCACTAGCCATTATAGCAAGAGTTAGGCTAGTTGCAACAAAGGCAATACCTAAGATGGTTGTAAGTTTAGTCATAAAATTAGCCGTTGAACGCTGAGAGGCAAAATTACCCATACCTCCACCGCCAATACCAAGCCCCCCACCTTCTGATTGTTGCAGTAAAATAGTAACAACAATAACAAGCGCAATAATTAAATGAATAACAAGTACAACAGCTTCCATTTGCCCGATTCCTTAAATAAAATAATTACCCATAAAGAGAAGTTAGTAACTTATTTACAATATAAAATCAAGGGTGTAAAAAAATTATATTATTTTTCCATTAGCCAAGTTACTAGTAACAATATAAATAATATCCATGTTAGGATAATAACAAATGCTCCTTTATAACTTTTGGGCATTTGGGCAATTTCTTTAGCTTTAACCCTAAATTCTGCAAGTAGCTCTGCTGGTATCCACTTAATAGCTAGCTTAATTCCAAGGGCAATTATAAGCACATCGTCTAAATAACCAATTACTGGGATAAAATCTGGTATTAAATCAATTGGGCTTAGTACATATGCAAGTACTATACTAGACATTAAATGCGCACCGTTAGGTGTTCTTTCATCTTTGCTGGCTAGCCAAAGGACGGCTATATCTTTTTTTACTTCTTCTACCCATGCTTTTAAACGTTTAAACATTTTTTCTCCAAAATTTCCCTTGTGTTACCATACAATACCATGTTATACCATATAATACCATGAAGTTAATAGAAGATTCGAAAAAAAATAAAAATAATCTCAGGCTTTGTGGAATTTTGAAGCGAAAATTAAAAAAAGCCCCAAACATAAAAAAGTTAGGGTGGACAGAAAATAAGTGAAGTTACTTGTGAATATGGTCGTATCCTCTTAGGAGAAATAAAATTTCTCCTGTGGGGATACAGCCTATTTGGGTAGTTAATTAACAGTGCGGTGATATGGCTTTATTTTTATCTACATATATAAATAAAATTGATGCAAAAGGCAGAGTGTCTGTGCCTGCTAATTTCCGTTCTGCCTTATCTTGTAATCCTTTTCAAGGAATTGTTGTATTTAAATCAAGAAAATATAACTCTCTAGAAGGGTTTGGTATGGATGATATGGAAAAAATTGCTCAAAGACTTGACCATTTTGACTTGTTTTCTGATAGTCAAGATGACCTTGCCACCTCAATTTTTGCAGAGGCAAGACAGCTCCCGTTTGACAGTGATGGGCGGGTGGTTTTGCCAGAAGACTTGCGAGAATTTTGTCAATTATCAGATAAAGTCGCCTTTGTTGGTATGGGGCAGAAATTTCAAATATGGCAGCCAGAAATGCTACAAAAACGCCTGCAAGAAGCGCGCGATAACGTACAAAGACAAAAGCTAACAATCCCGCCAGCAAGGGAATAGCACCATGTTGGCAAGCCCTTCTCATATCCCCGTCATGTTAAGGGAGGTTTTGGAAAAATTATCACCAAATGGTGGGGTTTTCATTGACGGCACTTTTGGTGCTGGCGGCTATACAAAGGCAATTTTAGATAATGACAAGAACAATATTGTAATTGCAATAGACAGAGATGACATAGCAATTAAAAAAGCCAAAGCAATGCAAAAAGAATATAAAGAACGTTTAATTATAATTCGGGGTTGTTTTGGTGATATGCACGGGCTTGTTGGGGATAAATACTTAAATAAAATTGATGGCATAGTTTTAGATATTGGTGTGTCTTCAATGCAAATAGATGATAAGGGCAGAGGCTTTTCTTTTCAAAAGGACGGTCCTCTTGATATGAGAATGGATAAAAGCCAAACTCTTAGCGCTTATAATATTGTAAATGAATATTCAGAAGAAGAAATTGCCGATATTTTATATAAATATGGGGAAGAAAGGCGCTCTCGCCGTATTGCACGAAAAATAATTGAGGCAAGAAAAAAATCCTCAATTACAACCACAGGTGAGCTTGCGCATCTAATAGAAAAAGCACTTCCCGCAAGCAAAAAAGATAAAATACATCCAGCAACAAGAAGCTTTCAAGCCATTAGAATATTTGTAAATGATGAACTAGGAGAGTTAAAAAGAGCTCTTGTCGGGGCAGAAAAATTATTAAATACAGGTGGTAGGCTAGTCGTTGTTACCTTCCATTCGCTAGAGGAGCGAATAGTTAAAAGATTTTTCAGAGAAAAAGCAGGTTTAACCCCAAGAGGCTCAAGACACAGTATAGAGGCAAATATTCCTATTTTATCTGATAGTCAAAAACAACCAAATGTTAGCTTTAAATTGCTAGATAAAAAAGCAATAAAAGCAACAGATGAAGAAATAGAGGCAAATCCAAGAGCGCGTTCTGCTCGCCTTCGGTGGGGTGTTAAGAATATGGTTTAATAAAATATTAGATTTATATAAGTTTTTGCTTTACAATCAATAGAGAAAATGTATATCTATCTACATTTAGTTTTTAAGTAAAATGATTATAAATATACTTTCTAAAAGAGTTACTTAAATTTATGGTTAATAGAAATAATATAAAACCAGCACACCCAAAGGTGGCAGTATCATCTGTGCCAATTCATGCAATATTTACCAAAATATTGCCTGCAGTTTTTATAGTTATAGCTTTGCTTGGGGTTTTTTTGCATAAAATTAACTCTCCCGCCATAGAAAAGGCTAGGGTCTTTTTTACAGATATGGTTACGCCTATTTTATCTACGATATCAACACCGATTAAAAATGCAGCCTTACAAATAGAGGGGGTGGCAAATATTAGGGATTTAAAGGCAGAAAATATCAGACTGCAAGAAGAAAATATGCGTTTACAACAATGGTATGATATAGCGCTTAAACTTGAGGCAGAAAATAGAGGATTGAAATCTTTACTTAACTTTCAAGCTACCCAAGATTACAAATATTTATCAACTAGAATAGTCGCAGACCCTGGCGGTAACTTTGTTAAAACCGTATTGATACCAATTGGCAGCCTAGATGGAGTGAAAAAAGGACAGGCTGTAATTGGAAAAAAAGCTCTAATAGGTAGAGTGATAGAAGTGGGTAAAAATGCCTCTCGCATTTTGATGATAACAGATTTAAACTCTCGCTTGCCAGTTACAATAGAAAATACAAGAACAAGAGCAATACTTAGCGGTAACAATACCAATATAATGTCCTTAGAACATATGCCGCTAGATAGTAAGGTTAAAATTGGGGCAAGAGTGGTTACATCGGGTGATGGTGGAGTGCTTCCTCCTAACTTACCTGTTGGAAAAATAGTTTCTAGTGATAGTGAAAAAATACAAGTAATGGCACTGGATAACTTAAAACAAACAGAATATGTAAAGGTTGTTGATTTTTTTATAAATGATGCGCTTTTACACGGTAATATAGAATAGTGATTTTTAAAAATGAGCCTTATGATATTTAATAATTTTTCAAACTCACATAAAAAAATTACTTTTGATATGCTGCTGTCTTATTTTTATCATATTTTATTTTATAGTGTATTTTTACTTTTCTTTATGCTTGATATAGTTTCACTTGACTATCATTTATTTAGTGAAGTTCACCCCAGTTTTTTAATTGCAACTATTTTTTATATATCACTATTTATACCCAAATTACTACCTATATGGGCAGTTTTTTCTGTTGGGATTATATATGATTTAATCGTTGGCCTTCCTTTTGGGATAAGCGCAATATTGTTTATTGGTATGTCAATTACAGTAAAAAGCCAAAGAAAATTTCTACTTGGTCAAAATTTTAATGTAATTTGGCTTTCTTTTGGTACAATTAGTTTGATTTTTTTTACTTTAGAATGGTGGGCAATTAGTATTTTTAATTGGTATTTATTTAATTTTTTGCCATCTATTGTTAATGCTGTTTTGACGGCTTTGATTTTTCCGTTTATTGTTGTGTTATTTCATAAATTAAAATACTTGCTTAAATTCAAACCTTAAAAAAATTAAATATGGCAAAAAGTGATTTAGAAAGATATCAACGTTTTTCAAGACGTAGCCTACTACTTGGGGGTTTGCACGGAGCTATTTTTATTGGGCTGGGGGCAAGACTTGGTTATTTGCAAGTAACTCAAAAGGAGCATTATAAAACTTTATCGGATAAAAATCGTATAGGTGTTAAATATTTACCAGTTAATCGTGGTTCAATTACTGACCGTTTTGGTGTGCCTTTAGCTGTAAATGAGCAAGATTTTAGAGTTTTTTTGATAGCAGAACAAGCAGAAGATGTTGATATATTAATACAAAAAATTAGAGATTTTATTCCTCTTAGCATTAGAGAAGAAAAAAAGATAAAAAAAGAAATCAAAAGAAAACGTTCATTTACTCCTGTAATGATAAAGGACGGACTTAGTTGGGAACAAGTTGCAAAAATAGAGGCTAATTTACCCTATCTTGCAGGAATATCTATTGATGAGGGTAGGGTGCGAGCATACCCTATGGGGGAGGCAAGCGCGCATATTGTTGGATATGTGGGGAGTGTGAATTCTGCTGAGCTCACAGATGAGCCAATTATGAGTTTACCTGGCTTTAAAATAGGTAAAACAGGTATCGAAAAAAAATATGATAAGATATTGCGCGGAAGTGTTGGTATTTCTCAAGTAGAAATTAACGCAGTTGGGCGAGAAATACGTGAACTATCTAGAAAAGAAGGGCATGATGGTAAAAGAATTGAGCTATCTATTGATGCAGAGTTACAAATTTATTGCCAAACCAGACTGGCTCAAGAAAAAAGTGCTTGTGTTGTTGTAATGGATGCAAAAACTGGTGAAATATATGCAATGAGCTCTAGCCCATCATTTGACCCTAATTTATTTACTCGTGGAATATCTGCGGAACAATGGGAAGAACTTTTATCTAATCCTGGCAAGCCTTTAACAAATAAAACAGTATCTGGACAATATCCACCCGCATCTACTTTTAAGATGGTAACGGCTTTAGCTGCCTTTGAAAGTGGTATAATTAAGCCCTCGCACAATGTTGTTTGTAATGGATATATAGAAGTTGGTAGCGATAAATTTCACTGTTGGAAAGCCGCAGGACATGGAAAAGTAGACGTTATATCCGCACTTGCTGAGTCTTGTGATATTTACTTTTACGATATTGCAAGGCAAGTAGGTATAGATAAAATTGCTAAAATGGCAAGAAAATTGGGGCTTGGGCAAAAATTGGGTATAGAAATCCCCTCAGAGGCAGCGGGGCTAATCCCAGATAAACACTGGAAAATGGGACGGTTTGGACAAAAATGGCATATTGGGGAAACCATAGTTGCATCAATTGGGCAGGGCTATATTCAAACAACTCCACTGCAGCTAGCGACAATGACAGCTAGAATGGTAAATGGTGGCTATGCCGTTAAGCCAACATTGATACATTCTATTGATGGAAAAAAATCAAGACAAAAAAAATATAAATATTTAGGGCTAAATAAAAAATATTTAAAACTTGTAATTAAGGGTATGTCTGATGTTGTTAATTCTAAGAAAGGAACAGCTAATTCTTCACAAATTACTGATAAGGGCTTTCAAATGGGGGGGAAAACTGGAACATCACAGGTAAGAAGAATAACCAAAAAACAAAGAGCTGAGGGAATTAAAAATTCAGACCTACCTTGGAAATATCGCCATCATGCTTTATTTACGGGCTTTGCTCCTACTAAAAATCCAAGATATATCTGTACGGTTATAGTTGAACATGGTGGAAGTGGCTCTAAGGCTGCAGCACCAATTGCCAAAGATATAATAATTAAAACAAAAGAAAGAAATCCTGCACTTAGAATTTAGATATGTTTAACAATAAAGAATATTTAACATTTCAACAAAAATTATCAAGGCTTAGTTTTGGGCTTATCATATTGATAATTTTAACAGCTACAATTGGTGTTGTTGCGCTTTATTCCGCTGCAAATGGCAGTTGGCAGCCATGGGCTTTTAAGCATTTAGTCAGATTTATTGCTGGTTTTTGTGGTATGTTAATTGTGGCTTTTATTGATATTCGTTGGTGGTTAAAGCTGTCATATCCTGCTTATATAGTGTCTTTATTATTGTTAGTTGCAGTAGAGCTTAAAGGTCATATAGGTATGGGGGCGCAAAGATGGATTGACCTTGGATTTATGAGGTTGCAGCCATCTGAGGTCATGAAAATAACAACAGTTATGGCACTTGCGCGCATATTTCATAGCTATAATTTAGAAAATGTAAAAAATCCATTTTTATTAGTAAGGCCTTTGATATTGGTAATAATTCCAGCAGCTCTTGTTTTGATGCAGCCTGATTTGGGAACAGCTCTAATAATTATTATGGTATCTGGTTCAATATTTTTTCTAGCTGGAGTTCCTCTTTGGATGTTTGCTGCGGTTGGTGCTTCTGCTATTAGTGTGGCACCATTTATTTGGCATTTTTTATTAAAAGATTATCAAAAACAGCGTATTGTTACTTTTTTGAATCCAGAAAAAGACCCATTAGGCTCAGGCTATCATATTATGCAGTCAAAAATAGCACTAGGCTCTGGCGGGATTGAAGGAAAAGGATTTTTGCAAGGCACTCAAAGCCATTTGAATTTTTTACCAGAAAAGCAAACAGACTTTATTTTTACTCTTTTAGCTGAAGAATGGGGCTTTTTAGGAGGGATTGGAATATTTACTGTATTAGCGCTAATTATAGCTTATGGATTTTTAATTGCTAGAAGTAGCTATAATCAATATGGAAGACTAGTTTGTGCTGGAATTACGGTTAATTTTGCTTTATATGTTTTTATAAATATTGCAATGGTAATGGGGCTAATTCCCGTTGTTGGCGTGCCTTTGCCTATGATTTCTAATGGTGGGTCTGCCATGCTTGCAGTTTTATTTGGTTTTGGGCTTATGCTTTCTGTTCGTATTCATCGTGAATTTAAATTTGCAAGAAAATTGTAAAAGGAGTATAAAATTGTCTCTTAACTTAGCAATTAAAAAATTAGAAATAAATAAAATGTCAAAATATAAATTACTCACAGCAAAAGATTTAGCTCCATTTTATATTTTAAGGGAAGAAATGTTGCCAAAAACACCTATAATTGTCATATGTGATCATGCGGGGGAAGCCTTTCCAGAAAAATTGAATTATTTAGGCATTTCAAAAGAAGATAGAAAAAGACATATAACTTACGATATAGGTACAAGATGGATAGGAGAATATATAGGAGAAAAACTCTCAGCAATTACTCTGGTTGCCAATTATTCAAGACTGGTTGTTGATGTTAATCGCAGTATTGACAGGAAAGATTGTATGCCAGAAGTGAGTTTTGGCACTTATATTCCTAAAAATCAAAATTTAACGAAAGAAGAAAGACAAGCCAGAATAGATGAAATATACATGCCATACCAACAGGCAATTCAAACGACAGTTGATAGCTTTTTAAGTAATGAAGTAAAGCCAATTTTAATATCAATTCATAGTTTTGCACCTGTTATTGATGGGGAAAAAAGACCTTGGGAAATGGGGATACTTTGGTCAGATGAGCATTCAATATCTAAAGATGTTATAAAAAATTTAAAAAATAATAATTCTAAATTTTCTATTGGTGACAATCAGCCATATTCTTTAAAAGATGGAGAAGATTTTAACAATACAGTTAAAAATCAGGCCACATCAAAGGGCTTGCCTTCGCTAATAGTTGAATTTAGGCAAGATATGGTAGATACTGAGGATAGTGCAAAAAAAATGGCAGATATTTTACTGGAAAGTTTAGTGCCACTTTTAAAACAACATAATTTATATAAATTTTAAAGAGACCATAAAATGGGAGCTAAATTACAAGGGCGTATAAAAACATCACATGGTAGAAGTAAAGCTCATCGCCCAATGGCAGAAATTAATGTTACTCCATTTGTTGATGTTATGCTTGTTTTATTGATTGTTTTTATGATAACTGCGCCTCTTTTAACGGCTGGAATTAAAATAGAGCTACCCGATACAAAAGCAAATAATCTAAGTAAACAAGATAGCAAACCAGTGGAGATAACTATAGATAAAAAGGGCAATATATATTTTGGTAAAAATATTGTTAGTGAAAAAGAGCTTTTAAATAATTTAAGACATATAGCGGGTAAATCTATGCAACAGCAAGTATATATAAGAGCCGATAAAAATATTAACTATGGCAAGGCAATGCATGTTATGGTCTTAGTAAATAAAGCAGGCTTGAATAAAATTGCTCTTATTACCCAAAATGAATAAATTATATTGTAAAAATGCGACTTAGAATTATATCTTTATCAGTTTTATTACACATAGCAGTAATTTTATTGTTAAGTTTTGGGGCTGGGTGGTTTTTGACAAAAAAAAATACTCCCCCTTCTGCTCCAACTGTTATGGTTGATATAATCAAAATAGCAGATAAAAGCCAAACAGATAAAAAAATAAAACCCAAAAGCCCCAAAAAAGATATAAAGAAAAAGACAGAGGATAAGGTAAAAAATAAGGTAAAATCTATCCAAAAACTCACCAAGCAAAAAAAACCACCAAAGGCGGCAACTAATAAGTTAGAGCCTAAGAAAAACAGCAAAAAACCACCTGCTCCTCCCAAAAAAGAGATTAAACCAAAAAAAATTGCTGACAAACCAATTAAAAAACCACCTCAAAAGCAAGAAAAGCCTAAAAATAAAAATGAAAAGCAAAAAGATTTTTCTTCACTTTTAAAAAATTTAGCAGAAGGTCAGGAAAAAACCGAAAAACATAAAGTAAAAGAGGATATAAAAAAAGAAATAGATAGTAAAAAAAGTTTTTTAGATAAAATAAATATAGACGATAGTGATATTAACAGCCCCGCCCTTCCGCTTGGAGATGAGCTAACTATTAGCGAGATAGATGCGCTTAGAAAACAGCTTGCAGCATGTTGGTCAATTCCAGTTGGGGCAAAAAATATAGAAAATATGGTAATTGAAATACATATGCTGGTTAATCAAGACAGAACAGTCAAAGCGGCAAAAATACTAAATCAGGCTCACTATAAAAAAGATAGCTTTTTTAAAATAGCAGCAGAGGCAGCACTAAGAGCTGTAAAAAGCCCTGAATGTTCTCCACTAGAATTACCTGCAGATAAATATTCACTTTGGAAGGAAATCATAGTAACATTTGACCCTAAGGATATGTTTTAGAGCAAAATAGTAGGTATTACATGCAAAAAATAATATTTAAAATTATAACACTTACAGTAGCTATGTTGTTTTTATACAGCAATATAGCTAAGGCAGAGCCGCTATCAGTTAAAATAGCATCTGGCAATATGCAGGTAATTCCAGTTGCAATTCCCGATTTTTACGCTCAAATAGATGAACATCAATTACTGGCAAAAAAAATTGTAAAAGTAATTAGAAATAATCTTGAAAAAACAGGACTTTTTGATGTTTTTCCATCTAACTTACATGTGCAAGATAGTAAGGATTTAGTTAAATCCCCAGATTTTGGAGGTTGGCGCTCTACTAGGGCGCAAGCTGTGGTGGCAGGTAATATTTCTCGCTCTGTTGATGGTAGAACAAGGGTTGAATTTAGGCTCTGGGACGTGATTTTAGAAAAACAAATCGCAGGTGTTGCTTATATGACAACGCCAGATAATTGGCGACGTATCGCTCATATAATATCAGATGTTATTTACAGCCGTATGACTGGGGAAGATGGCTATTTTGATACAAGAATAGTATATATATCAGAAACTGGTCCTGCTGATGCCCGTGTAAAACGTTTAGCAATAATGGATCAAGATGGTGAAAATCATAAATATTTAACTGATGGCAGGCATTTAGTTTTAACTCCTAGATTTTCTCCAACCCAACAGCAAATAACTTATATGGCATATGTTGATAATAAGCCAAGAGTTTATCTATATGACATAGATAGCGGTAAACAAGAATTACTTGGCAATTTTCCAGGTATGACTTTTGCTCCTAGATTTTCCCCAGATGGCAATAAAGTGATTATGAGTCTTTCTAATAAAGGCAATAGTGATATTTATACTATGGATTTACGTACTAGAGGAGTGTCTAGATTAACCACAAATATGGCAATAGATACAAGTCCTTCTTACTCACCAGATGGTAAAAGAGTGGTATTTGAATCAGATAGGGGGGGGACACAACAGCTATATGTTATGAATGCTGACGGTAGTGGTATTAGTCGCATAAGTTTTGGAGAAGGAAGATATGCAGGCCCTGTCTGGTCGCCTAGGGGGGATTTAATTGCTTTTACCAAGATGTTAAAAGGTAAATTTTATATTGGAGTTATTAAACCAGATGGCAGTGGGGAAAGGTTAATTACAGAAGCACGCCATGTTGAAGGACCAACATGGGCGCCAAATGGCAGAGTTCTTGCCTATTTTAAGGAAAAACCTATCGGCTATCGGGGGCAAAAGCGTAAAGTTAGAATATATACGATAGATTTAACAGGCTTTAGTGAAAAAGAACTAAAAACCCCCCAAGACGCATCTGATCCCGCGTGGTCACCAATTAACCCTTAAAAAATATTGAGAATATATCTATTTATGAAAAAAATTCTGTTATTATTATTGTTTATTTTTATCTTTGCTAGCGGTGAGGTTTATGCCAAAACTAAAAATCCTGAAGATTTAGCGATTTGGATTAAAAAATTTAAATTTTACGCGGCCTCACAAGGAATTGAAATAGCCACCTTGAACAGAGCGTTTGCAAATGTTGAATATAAAGAGAGAATTATTTCTCTTGATAGAAAACAGCCAGAAAAAACAATTAGCTTTTTTCAATATAAAAAAAATATTTTATCTAAAAAACGTATTTATGATGGGCGCAAATTTTTAAGGAAATATAGCTCAGTTTTAACGGATATTAGCGATAAATACGGTGTTCCCAAACATATAATTGTTGCACTTTTGGGGATTGAAACAAATTATGGTACTTATATGGGTAGTTTTAACGTAATAGAGGCTTTAACAACACTTGCGTATGATAGTAGGCGAAGTAAATTTTTTACAGCTGAGCTAATTGCTGCCCTTAAAATATTACAAGAAGGGCATATTGATTTAGACGAAATGCAAGGTTCTTGGGCGGGTGCAATGGGGCAATGTCAATTTATGCCTTCTAGTTTTCTTAGGCTAGCAGTTGATTTTAACCAAGATGGCAAAATTGATATTTGGAATACAAAGGCCGATATTTTTGCCTCTGCGGCTAATTACTTAAAGCAAAGTGGCTGGAGAGAAGGTGAAAAATGGGGAAGAAAAGTAAAAGTTACAAAAGCAATTGATAAAAATTTACTCGGGCTTAAATTACAAAAAGACTTAAACTATTGGGACGCAGTTGGGGTTAGAAAATTAAATGGTCAAAGACTTCCTACAGATATAGATATGAAAGCATCACTAATAGAATTTACAAATGGTAAAGACATTGAAACTTATTTAGTGTATAATAATTATAGGGTGATTATGAAGTGGAATAAATCTACTTATTTTGCCACTGCCGTTGGTCTGTTATCGGACAAAATTAACCAGTAATTTTTTTGAGGATTTTATTTTATGCTAGGTGAAATATCAAAAGTTAAAATATTTATGGTAATTGTAATTAGTTTTATAACTTCTGGTTGCTCATCAATAGAGCTTGCTAGCCACTATACAAAAAAGCTTTTGGGGCCAAGCCACAGCTCTTATTCAAAGGGAAATTATAAAGTTGGCTCATCTTATAAAATCGCAGGTAAAAGATATTATCCAAGAGAGGATTTTTACTTGGTACAAACAGGTATGGCGTCTTGGTATGGACCTAATTTTCATGGTAAAAGAACCGCTAATGGAGAGATTTATAACCAATATGCAATGACTGCCGCTCACAGGACTTTGCAAATTCCAGCTTTTGTCAGAGTTGATAATCTAGAAAATGGGCGCAGCGTTGTTGTTCGCGTAAATGATAGAGGACCATATGCTAAGGGTCGTATCATAGATTTATCAAAGGCTGCGGCCAAAAGGCTAGGGATAATAAAAAAAGGTACAGCCAAGGTTAGAATACAAGTTTTGCCAGAAGAAAGTAAATTTGCAGCCAAAATGGCAAAAAATGGATATAATACTAGCAAGATGGATTATGCTTGGGTTAGAAGACAGCTAAATACCAGCTCGGCTAGCAATCTTGCTTACAATGACATAAACATAAATAACTCTGTAAGATATGATGCCAAACAAGAAGTTGCTTATCTTAAAAGTGATGCAACTATGGATTTTCAATATATACCCATGGGTAAAGTCAAAGAGCCATATTTGCCAGAAAGCCTGCAAAGACCAGTTATTATAAGAGATAAGCAACAAATATATAACAATCACAATGTTTCCTCAAAATACAATAACAATTCGTCTAGTTTAGAGAAGAAAGTCTATATACAGGCAGGAGCATTTTCTATCTATGATAATGCGGATAGGTTGGGACAAAAATTGTCTAAATTAGCGCCTGTTGATATTAGTGAAATAAATGTTAGCAATAGAAAATTATATCGTGTAAGACTAGGACCAATAGACAGTGTGCAAGCCGCTAATATATTGAGTTATGACATAAAAAATCTGGGATATTTAGCTCCAGTTAAAATAATTATTGAAAATTAGTCAAAATAAAAGAAAGAAATATATAGCTATGTTTAAAAAAGCATTCATTATTTTTTTTGTAATTTTTATATTCTCATTTATGGGGAGTAGCTTAGCTTTTGCCATTCCAACACAAAGCACTAAAGCAAAACAAGCTATTTTAATAGAGCTTGCAACGGGTACGGTTTTGCTAGAAAAAAATGCTGATGTCCGTATGCCAACATCATCTATGAGTAAACTTATGACAGTTTATATGGTGTTTCAGGCTTTAGAAGAAAAAAGAATAGCGCTTAGTGATAAATTCTCTGTTAGTAAAAAAGCATGGAAAAAAGGCGGCTCAAAAATGTTTGTAGAGCTTGGTAGCAAAGTCAGTGTTGAAGACTTATTGCAAGGAGTAATAGTTCAGTCAGGCAATGACGCAACAATTGTTTTGGCAGAAGGAATATCAGGCACAGAAGAAGTATTTGCAAATGCCATGACAGCAGAGGCACATGCCTTAGGTATGAAAAATAGCAATTTTGTTAATGCTAGCGGCTGGCCAGATAAAAATCATTATTCAACTGCTAGAGATTTAGCGATACTTGCAGAACATGTAATTAAAGATTTCCCACAATATTATCATTATTTTTCAGAAAAAGAATTTACTTATAATAATATTACTCAGCAAAATAGAAATGCTCTTTTATTTAGAAATATCGGGGTTGATGGAATTAAAACTGGACATACAGAAGATGCTGGATATGGACTGATAGCATCTGCTATTAGAGGGAAAAGAAGGTTGATTTTGGTCATAAATGGTCTTGATAGTGAAAAAGAACGGGCAGATGAGCCAGCTAGGCTTTTAGAATGGGGCTTTAGAAGCTTTGATAATTATAATATTTTAAAGTCAGGTGATAAAGTCGCCGATGCACCCGTTTGGCTGGGTGTTGCAGATACTGTTCCGCTTATAGTCAAAGAAGATATAACTTTAACTTTGCCAAAAGCCGAAAAAGATAAAGTAAAGCTAAGTGTTAGTTTTGAAGGTCCAATTCCAGCACCCGTTAAAAAAGGAAAAAAAATAGGCATAGTTAAGATAGAAATACCAGGCTTTCCAACTAAAAAATATCCAATATTTACAGGCGCAAACATTGGGGAGCTTGGACTATTTCCAAAAACAATCAAAAAAGCTAAACAATTTCTATTTGGCAAATAAAATAATTTTATAGAAATTTATCAATAATATTTTCTGCCCTGCGGGCATAACTATAGCCATATATTCTAGCATGAACTAGTAGCGCATAGAGATTATATATATCTTTTCTTTCTTCAAAAAAGCCTTCTCTAATTTTGATAAATTCGTTGTATTTTCTAAAGAAACTTTGTCCAAATGTATTAAATAAAGTTGTAAAGGCAAGCTCTATTTCAGGGTCAGCATAGTAAATTGCAGGGTCTATAAAGGCGATTACTTTGCTTTTTGAACTTAAAATATTGCCGTCCCATAAATCACCATGAATAAGGCGAGGAGAAGAAATTTCAGCCTTAGTAATAATATCTGGTATTTTACGGCATAGTTTTTCTAGCTTTTTCATTTGTCCTTTTTTAAATTTACCTTCTTGTAGGGCTAAATTGCCAGAATAAAGCAAACGATTTTCAATAAAAAAGCTTACCCAATCATCATTTTGGGGATTTGGTTGCTCTAAGGGACCAATAGAGGTTGTTTTTTCAAAGCCATAGCTATCACTTTCAACCATATGTAATTTTGATAAAAGCTCCGCTGCATTTTCTTCTACTTTTTTACTTCTCTCCCAGTCAGATAAAACATATTCCATTATAATTAAGCTATCAGATGAATATATTATTTCTGGAACGGGCAGCCCCCCTTTATCACGTAGATAGTTTAACATGAATATTTCTAAATTTATGCCACCTTTTTTAGACATTTTAGCGACTAGTTGTTTGCCATCTTTTAAATATAGCCTATATATAAAAGCATCACGCGCTGCCGAAAGTGGCGATATAGTGATGATTTTTTTATCATCTAAAGCATCTAGTAATTCTTGATATAATTCAGGTGGAAGATTTCCTATCATATAACTATTCCCAAATATTATAAAAATTATTTTATATAATTTTGTTTTATATTTTTTAAAAGCCCATCACAACCATTTTGTATTAAATCAAAAACATATTGAAAACCGTCACCTGTGCCATAGTAAGGGTCAGGCACATCAATTTCATCAATATTTTGGGCATAGTTTAAAAATATATCAATTTTTGCTTTACTTGCCGATGGTTGCATTTGTTGCATAAATTCTAAATGTCCTCTATCCATAGCCAGCATTATATCAAATTCTAAAAAGTCATTGGTATTTATCATTCTGGCTCTTAGATTACTAATATCAATACCGTTAGCTTTAGCAGTGGCAGTTGCTCTATTGTCGGGTGGGCTGTTAACATGGTATCCATGTGTACCCGCAGAATCTACTATAACTTTATTAGATAGGCCATTGTCAGCAATTATTTTCTTCATAATTCCGTCCGCAGTTGGAGAACGGCAAATATTACCAGTACATACAAAAAGAATTTTAAACATAAAAAAAGCCAACCCATAAAATTAGAGTTAAACAAAAAATAAGCAATAAAAGCTATATATAGAATATCTTAAAGATAGTTCTTTTTACAATAAAGATTTTGCCGATATTTCTTTTTAGTTTAAAATAGATATAGTTTAACAATTTTGAGCATATTAAAAATGCAAAATCAATATTTCACCAAAGCCCAAAAACCGAAAACAGCAATTATAATTGGAGCAGGAATTGCAGGTTGCGCCATTGCTTTTGCGCTTGCAAAAAGGGGGATAAGGGTCAAGATAGTTGAAAAAAATAATAAAATAGCAAATGAGGCATCTGGTAATATAATTGGGGTTGCCTATCCAAGATTAACGGCTAAGAGTTCAGATTTTGGAGATTTTTATAAACAATCATTTTTATATGCCAAAAATATTTTGCAAGAAATAGGCGATAAAACTAGCTTTAAGCAAAGTGGCTGTTTAATGCTTAATTATAATTTAAAAATTAAAAAAAGAAATATTGATATATTTAAAAATACTGGTTGGGACAATAGTTCAGTAAAGCTACTTAATAAAAAACAAGCAGAAGACATAGCAGGGGTTGCTTTAAATTGTGGCGGGATATTTTATCCATATGCGGGTTATTTATCACCGCCTAAATTATGCCAAGCGTTGTTAGATATGTATGTTGATATGATAGATGTAGAATTTAAATGCAAAATTAATTCAATTGACCGCAATGGACAAAAACAAAAATGGCAGGTGGGGAAATTTGAGGCAGATATGGTGGTTATTGCCTCTGGCAGAGAAATTGCTAATTTTGAACAAACAAAATGGCTTTGCAAATATTTACAATTTATCGCAGGGCAGGTTAGCCACATAAAAGCAAATAAATATTCTCAAAATTTAAGAACAGTAATTGCGCATGATGGTTACATATCGCCTGCTGTGGAAAATATACATTATGCAGGGGCAACATTTCACAGGTTAGATAATAGCACTGATTTTACCAATATAATTGAAACAATGGTAGATAATACAGAAAATATTAGTAAAATAGCTCAAAATTTACCTGCACTTAATATAAATAAAAACACAATTGATATGAATTTAGTTGGGGCAAGGGCGCAAATTAGGGTATCAACAAAAGACCATCTTCCAGTTATTGGCAGAGTACCTAAATTAGTTAATTGGAAAGTTGAATATGGTGATTTAAAATATGGAAAAATTTTAGAAAAGGATATAAATTTTAAATATAGTTCATATTTTTCAAATTTATATTTAATTGGTGGGCTTGGCTCACATGGTATGACATCAGCGTTGCTTGCGGGGGAGATTATTGCTTCTGATGCATGTTGTGAGGCGTCCCCTGTTTTAAACAAGACGCTAAGAGCTGTAAATGTCGGTAGATACATTGTAAGAGCTATTAAAAGAGGGGAAGTAATATAGATATAACCACTCTCCCCCACCTTATGGCTATTTAAAAATATTATTTTTATACAGTCTAAAAAAGGTGGGGAGATATTAAAAAAAACAACTATATTGCTTAATTTCTAATATATGCTTATATATTTAAATTTTAGGGGCAGAAGGTCCACCCCCACCATTTTTGCCAGCATTTCTTAGCTTTTTAGCCTCATCACACAGCTTTTTCACGGCTTTGACTGAGCTATTGAACATTTCTTGTTCTTTTTCATTTAGTTTAAGTTCAATAATTTTCTCAACACCCTTTTCACCAATTACAATTGGAACACCAATATATAAATCTTTAACGCCATATTCACCATCTAAATAAGCCGCACAAGGAAATACCCTTTTTTGGTCTTTAAGATAGCTTTCCGCCATTGCAATTGCACTAAAAGCGGGGGCGTAAAAAGCAGAACCATTACCAAGCAAGCCAACAATCTCAGCCCCACCATTTCTAGTTCTTTCAATTATTTCATCTAGTTTTTCTTGGCTAATGTCACCATTTTTAACCATTTCTGTAAGTGATACACCTTTTACAGTAGAAAAACGCTCTAATGGTACCATTGTATCACCATGTCCGCCAAGCACAGGAGTTTCTATATCTTCAACAGAAATCCCAAGTTCCTCTGCCAAAAAATGAGTAAAGCGCGCGCTGTCCAAAACACCGGCCATACCAACAACTCTTTCATGTGGAAAGCCTGTTACTTCTTGCATAACGTCAACCATCACATCTAAAGGGTTAGTAATTACAATTACAAATGCATCTGGAGCATGTTTTTTAATTTTCTCTGCAACCCCTGTGATAATTCTTGTATTTGTTTCAATTAAGTCATCACGGCTCATACCTGGTTTTCTTGGGATACCCGCAGTAACAATAACCACGTCCGCCCCGTCCATTAAATCATAGTTATCGCCACCTTTAATTTGAGCATTAAAATGGTCAACAGCAGATGCTTGCGATAAATCTAAAGCTTTGCCTTTGGGAGTTCCCTCTACAATATCAATCAAAGCAACATCGCCAAGCTCTTTCATTGCAGCTAGCATTGCAAGTGTCCCACCTATTTGCCCAGCACCAACTAAACCAATTTTTTTTCTGGCCATATCTATTCTCCTTTTTTAGTTTTAGTTATATTATTTATTTAATGCTCAAAAATATCAACATCGTCCCAACCTGCCAAGTCTAGCACAGCCCTTGAGGGCAAAAATTCAAAGCAAGCATTGGCAAGTTCAACTCTATCTTCACGAATAAGCATTTTATCTAATTCATCTTTTATTTTATGTAAGTACAGCACATCTAAGGCTGCATATTCTAACTGTTCGTCATTTAGGCTATCTGCCCCCCAATCAGTACAAGTTTGTTGCTTGCTGAGCTCAACTTCCAAAAATTCCCGACAAAGAGTTTTTAAATTATGATGTTGGGTAAAAGTTCTAACAAGTTTTGAGGCAATTTTAGTGCAATAAACGGGGGCTGTTAACACTCCTAAATATGCCATTAAGGTTGCCACATCACTTCTGGCAAAATGAAATATTTTGGTTATTTTGGGTGATGACAATATAGATATTAAATTTGGAGCATTATATTCGCCACGTTTGAACTTTACTAAATGACAAACCCCATCACCCGCAGAAATTTGTACTAAACACAGTCTATCCCGAACAGGGTTTAGCCCCATCATTTCACAGTCAACCGCTACAATATTACCAAGATTTAATCTATCTGGCAAATCACCCTCATAAAATTTTATTTGCATATTATGTTTTGAATTTTTCATTACTTAAACAGTTTCTTATTTTTATTCAACTTGAGTTTAAGTATGATATTCTCAACTGCTAGCTATTTCAAGAAAATTCGTTAAAATTTTATCTTCTATTTCGTCTAATTACTTTAGGTTTTTTTACTTTTCTGGGCTTATTTGATATTTTAGCCTTATGGGGCGATATATTTGTCGGCTTAAAACTTCCCTGTTTTTGCCCTTGACGGTTAATTTTATTCATTTTTTGAGGAAGTGGCTTTCCTCTTTGTTTTAACATTTCTTTATTTTTAAGCTTTTTATTTAAGTTATTTTTAATTCTTTCTTTATTTCTTTTAATAAAATTATCTTTTCGCTGTTTTCTAATATTTTCTAGGCGCGCCCTTATGGCTTTTCCTCTTTTTAGGTGAACGGCTTTTCTTAGTCTTTGTATTTTGCTTTTATTCCATCTTTTTGCCAGTGTTGGCATATGTCTTCGGCTTTTTACAGATGTGCCGTAGCCTGGTTTTAAAATCGTTGAGCCTTTTTCATTTGCAACTTTAATTTCCCCATCATCTAAAAGAATATCATATCCCCCACCAGTAGCTTTAGCCACAGTAAAATCTGTCCCCCTAATACCAATAGAGCCAAATGGAGTTTCAATTTTAATATCTGGGCTATCCTTTTTAGCAACCAGCCCACTTACATATCTAAAAGCACCTTCAATTACTGAATATCTAGCTTTATTTGTATCTATGCTATTTGGGCTATAATTATATTCATCTACTTTAAATTTTGCATTTTCTGAAAGGGTGAATTCCGTATTATCTACCAAAAATATAAAGGCTCTAGAATTTTTACCTGTTGTTACGATATCCCCTAAAAATAAAGCTTCATCTATTTGGGCTATTTTGGTTTGCCCATTTTTTGATGTAATAGTTACATTTCCTTCGATTTCTGCAATAACCCCAATTCTTTCACTAGCAAAAGCAGTATTTGCAAGTAATGTTACAAAGATAATAGTAAAAATAAAGCCGTATTTTAACATAGTGCACCACCCTTAAAAATTGCTCTGATACTAATTATACGCAATAAATCAAATAAATCATGCGAATTTTTATTTAAAATTTCCCCAAAGATTGTTGGGCAGCTCTTTTAGTAAATTTATATGAGCACTTTTTTCTTGTTCTGGTATGGGAAAAACTCTGGGTTTTCTTATTTGATTTTTACCATATTTTATCCCCCCAGTTTTAATTGAGATATTGTTATTTTTACTGTTATCATCTTGAAAGCTAAGCCCTCTTTGCCTGCCCCCTAATAATTCTAAATATACCTCAGATAATAGCTCTGCATCTAGTAAAGCGCCATGTAGCACCCTATTTGAATTGTCAATTTCAAAACGCCTGCAAAGCGCATCTAATGTTGCAGGCGCGCCTGGAAATTTATTCCTTGCCATTTGCAAAGTATCAATTGCTTTTTGCATTGGTATTGGATTTTTACCAATTTTTTCTAGTTCAAAATTGATAAATTTCATATCAAATTCTGCGTTGTGAATAATTAAAGGAGAATCTGCAATGAAATTTTCAAATTCATCTGCTATTTCTAAAAAAGTGGGGTATTTTTCTAAAAATTCCTCAGATAGGCCGTGAACTCTATAGGCATCTTCTGGCATATCACGCTCAGGATTGATGTATTGGTGATAACTTTTGCCAGTTGGTATTTGATGTATAATTTCTATACAGCCTATTTCAACTATTCTATGGCCTTCTTCAGGTTCAAAGCCAGTTGTTTCTGTGTCTAAAACTATTTCTCGCATAATTTATAACTTATATCTTTTAGTTTTATCAATCAATAGGCTATAATATATTTTCGGCAAAATAAATTTCCAAACGGTTTGGTTTTAAGAGTAATGGGTATTTTTGCAAATATATTAAACATCATTATTCCTTCTAGGAAAAAATTGCAAATGCTTGCCTTTGAAAATAAAAGGCTAGAGAGTTTTTTGCGTTCTGTCCCAATTGAATATTGTGGCTGGAATAAAGTTGGCACTAAGGCCATTTCTCCCAAATTTACTAAATTATTAGAAATAGATAAAATTGAAACTGTACTTGATATAGAAAATGCCCTTGCCACCAGTGATGCCGCAGCTTTTGACGGTATGTATGCCAGACTTGCCGAATATGGAGAGCCTTTTCAAATTGAAGTTTTTATTGCTAATAAAAGAAAACAACTAAAGCTTATTGGAAAGCGGGGGGCAATTACAAATATGAACCCAGATGATATTTTTGATGTTATTTGGGCAATAGATATAACAGAAGAAAACCAAAAAATATCAAAAATCTTAAATGATTTAAACAATATTGAAAAAAAAGAAAAAAAATGGCGAAATGTAATAAATTCTATGCCCTTTCCTGTTTGGCTTAGAAAAGCTAATTTAAATATACAATGGTGTAACAATAAATATAAAGAAATATTGGATACAAGCAGCACAACAATTGTATCTGAGCAGTTAGAGCTTCCATCAACTTCGACAAAACGTGGTAGTTTTAAAGATAAAAAAGGCACAAAACATTTGGCTCAAAAAGCGCTTGGCACATCAAATATACAAAGAGAAAACCGCCATTTGGTAGTAGATGGTAAAAGAAAATTAGTTGATATTTGGGAAATTCCAGACTTACAAACAAGCAAAGATTTTATACTGGGGCTTGCTTATGACATAACAAAAGTAGAAAATATAAAGCTAGAGCTTAAACATCACATATCTAACCATCAGGAAGTTTTAGAACATTTAAGAACTGCTCTTGCTGTTTTTGATTCTGAGGCTAGGTTGGAATTTTATAACACTGCTTATGAACAGCTATGGGGATTTAGTGGTAAATGGCTAAATACAAAGCCTAAAATTACTGAAATATTAGAAAAACGTCGTTCTAACAGAAAGTTGCCAGAACAATCTGATTTTAAAAAATTCCGCCAAAAATGGCTAGATATGTTTGAAAGTCTGCTAGAGCCTTATGAAGAAATGCAATATCTTCCAGATGGAACAGCCCTTAGAATGATTGCTGTACCAAGACCAATGGGCGGGGTTATTATTACTTACGAAGATGTAACAAGTCGCCTTGAACTTGAAACATCATATAACACCCTACTTGCGGTACAAAAAGAAACTTTAGACAACCTAAACGAAGGGTTGGCTGTCTTTGGAGAAGATGGCTGTTTGAAACTTTGGAATCCAAAATTCTCAGAAATATGGAGCTTACCACCAGAATATTTGGACAAAAAACCACATATTACAGATGTTGTAGAAAAACTTGTAAAATATTTTGATGAAGATAGCTGGGAAAATATAAAAGAAATAATAGTACAAAATGGATTAGATAGAAACTTTAGAAAAGATCGCATTAAATGTACCAATGGTGATGTGCTGGAATATACAGTTATACCATTGCCTGATGGTAATATATTAAATGGATATTTTGACGTAACGGAAGAAGCTCACGTTGAAGAAGCACTTAGAGAAAAAAATGCTGCTCTTGAAGAAACTGAGCGTTTAAAATTAGATTTCCTAGCAAATGTATCATACCAACTTCGCACCCCCTTGAATGCTATTTCTGGATTTACCGAAATATTAAATAATGAATATTTTGGCAATTTGAATGAACGACAAAAAGAATATACAGAAGCAATGATGAAAGCTTGCACTCGCCTATCTAACCTAATAGATGATATATTAGACCTATCAACCATAGAAGCTGGTTATATGGAGCTTAATTTTGAAGAAATAAATATCTGCGAAATAATTAAATCTACATATGAAATAACTGAAGAATGGGCAAGAAAGCACAATATTCACATAAATACAAAATGTCCAAAAAATATTGGTAAAATAAAAGGTGATAAACGCAGAATAAAGCAAATACTATTAAAACTTATCAGCAATTCTATTAGTTTTAGCCCAGATGGAGGAAAAATAGATATAATTGCCAAAAAAGACAAAAATAACATATCAATAACTATTAAAGATACAGGTGTTGGTATAGAAAAAGAAGTTTTGGATAAAATATTTTCTCCATTTGAAAAAGCAGGCTTTAGCAAAAAGCAAAATGCAGGCGCTGGGCTTGGGCTTTCCATTGTTAAAAAGCTAATTGACTTACACGGTGGTGATATAAATATAAAAAGCCAAATTGGCAAAGGAACAGAAGTAACTTGTATCTTTCCTATAGCAAATTGAGGCGAGCCACCTATCTAGCCTAAAATCATATTGACATATACCTTAAGTTATGTTAAAATATATCGGTGTATTAACTGATTGTAGGTATGTAAAATGTCTGAAGACTTAATAAACGCAACAAAAAAAGGTGATGTTAAAGCTGTAAAGGAAATTATAGATGCAGGAGTTGATATTAACTACCGCCAACCATGTGGCAGTGCTACTGCCCTTATATGGGCTGCATATAAAGGATATTTTGATGTCGTACAATTGTTAATTGCTGAGGGGGCTGATTTCACAATTGCAGATAAAGATGGCACTCCCCTTGAAAACGCTATGTTAAAAGACCACACTAAAATAGTAGAATTTATAAAACAAACTGAACAAAAAGGAATATGGAAGTGTTTAAGTAGCAATGAAACTTCACAGATAAAAAAATATCATGAAATAGGACAAAAAGTAACTAGAATATTTAACTTTAATGCTATGACTCTTAAAGAGGTTACTCAAAATATGAAAACAAAGGCGGAAAGCTCTTTTATTTTGCATTTTTCTGATTTGGCAGTTGATAGAAAACTAACAGAAAAAGCAAAAAAAACTCACATACAAAATGGTGGTACAGTAGATGAACAAGAACTTAGATGCGCTATTTTATTACAAACAAAACAAAAAAATATAAGAATAATAAAATAAAAAAAATGTTTTACATTTTAAAAATTGTGCTATATATATCTCTAATGTTAGTTACTAGCAATTGTGGGCCTGTAGTTCAACTGGTTAGAACCCACCGCTCATAACGGTGTTGTTGGGGGTTCGAGTCCCTCCGGGCCCACCATTTACCAAATATGAGGGCAATAAATGTCGGCCGAACAGTTTCTTATCGCTAAAAAAAATATGATACATAGCCAATTGTTACCAAATAAAGTAACTGATGAGAAATTACTACAAGTCTTTAATACTGTTCCAAGAGAAAATTTTGTTCCTAAAAATTTAGAAAATATCGCCTATACAGATGAAGATATAGCAATAGGTAAAGGGCAATATTTAAGAGAACCTCTAATTACAGCCAGACTAATCCAAGCAGCAAATATCAAAAAAAGTGATATTGTGTTAGATATTGGCTGTGGAAGCGGTTATTCATCTGCTATTTTATCATATCTAGCCGCAACCGTTATTGGGATAGAAGAAAATAGCGCAATTGCAGAAGACGCAGA
>JALTWL010000311.1 GCA_027047045.1 Micavibrio sp. | reverse complement strand
AGTTACAATTACAGTGGCACCAGTATCGGCTAAAATTGCCATCCATAAATTTGTCATACCTAAAAGTGTAGTTATAAGAAAAACCAGCTTAAGACCAAGCGCAACTGTAATATTTTGTTTGATATTAGTAATTGTTGCTCTAGATAATCTAACAAGAGCAGGAATAGAGCTTATATTTTCCCCAAGTATTGCAGCATCTGCAGTTTCAAGTGCAACGTCAGTTCCACCTCCCATCGCGATACCAACATCTGCACTAGCAAGCGCAGGGGCATCATTGATACCATCACCAACCATTGCCACCCCAGTTTTATATTTATCCTTTAATTTATGGATATTTTTTACTTTTGCCGAAGGCATAAGCTCTGCCAATACTTGAATACCCAACCTATCTGCCAAAGCAGTTCCAGTTCTAATATTATCCCCCGTCAACATAACAGCTTCTATATCCAAATTTTTTAACTCAGCCATTGCTTGTCCAGCATCTGTACGTAATTCATCACGCATAGCAATCGCACCAATTGCAACATTATTAATAATTACAACAACAACAGTTTTTCCTCTATGTTCCAACTTTGATATTTTGCTATTTTGTTCATCTGTAATATTTGTAATTTCCTTTGCATATATGGGGGAGGCAACTATTACTTCCCCCTCCTCTAATGTTGCCTTTACACCTTTGCCATGTATGGCTTTTGCGTTTTCAACCTTATTTATTTTAAGTTTTAGCTCTTTTGCCCGATTATTGATAGCAACCGCCAGTGGATGTAAAGAGCTTGCCTCTACTGCTGCTGCTAAAGATAAAATTTTATTTTCTGCTGACCGTCTGTCAAAACTAATAATATCCGTAACTTTAGGAACACCCTCGGTAAGAGTGCCTGTTTTATCAAAGGCAAACGCTCTTAAATATCCTATTTTTTCTAAAATAGCGCCACCTTTTATCAATAAGCCCTGCTTTGCCCCAGAGGCAATACCAGAGGTTACCGCAGCTGGTACAGATAAAACAAGCGCACAAGGGCAACCAATTAACAAAATTGCCAAGCCCTTATATATCCAATCACCAAAGTCAGCTGCAAAAAATAAAGGCGGCACAATAGATATAAGGATAGATATAAGAATTATAAAAGGAGTATAATATTTACTAAATTTATCTATAAATCTAGCTGTTGGAGCTTTACTATTTTCTGCTTCTTCCACCAGATGAATAATTTTTGCAATTGTATTAGAGCCAGATTCAGTTGTAACTTTTACCCTAATTGTACCATCAATATTTAAACTACCAGCAAAAACACTATCTTCTATTTTTTTGCTAACGGGGATAGACTCACCCGTCATTGTTGACTCATCTATATTTGTTGTACCCTCAATTATAATACCATCTGCGGGAATACGCCCCCCTGCCCTTACCTCTATGATTTGACCAATTTTTAACTCATTTGCTACAACTTCAACTATTTTATCTCCATCAACTAAAAACGCAGTATCTGGAACAAGTTTTGCCAAAGCTCTGACACCTTCGCGGGCTTTTTCTGCTGCAATATTTTCAAGTAACTCACCTATTAAAAATAAAATTACAACAATTGAGGCCTCTGCCGACTCATCTATAAAAATTGCACCAATTACTGCAATTACAACCAATAATTCTATTGAAAAATAATTCCCAGTGGACAAATTGCTAAACATCTTCTTTGCAAGAGGTATCAAAGCAAATAAAGCAACAGCTGAAAATAAAACATCCCTAAGCTGAGGATTTAAAAAGCCAATTATTGTTGCAATAGCTAATAGTAATA
>JALTWL010000310.1 GCA_027047045.1 Micavibrio sp. | reverse complement strand
TTAACTCTGTATAGTTAGCTGTAAACATATCTATATCAAAGAAATCTATTAAAAATCCCATTGGATTTTTGACTTGCTTATTTAATACTGCTTTCTTTACTGCATTTACTACCATATTAGCTGGATAGCCGTTTTCTTCTGCATTTATTAAAAGAAATAAGAGCTGGTTCTCGGTTAGATACCTATCTGCTGGTATCTTTGGATTGGATATTTTGGTCTGTTTTACCCATTCATTGTATTCTTGCAGTATTTCCATATATTTTTTTCTATAGTCTTTAACCTCATTCCAAAAGCTATCTTTGTCAAACTTTTTAGGTTTTGTAGAAGTTTCTGAAATACCCTTGATAGAGCCTTGTGTATCAAGGCTTTGTGAGGGCATTTTTGTTGTTTCAGTAGGATACCCTTGCTTTTGTTCTATGTAGAATTCTATATGTGTTATTTTTCTTCCTGTTTTTTTCTTAACATAGCTTACTTGTAAATCGGTTTTTTCATTGATTTCGTTTATTGCTCGCTTTAAAACCCACTTTTCAAAATCCTTAAATGCTTTATATTCGTGTTCTTCTACACCTAGCATTTCTCTTAAATCTTCTATTTTGTCTATTCTATAGCCTGTTTCTTGATATTGTTTCAACAGTTCATATAATCTTATTGAATATGTTGACCTCAAAATATAAGTATATTTCAAAGGTATCTTTGTAAAAAATTCTTTTAATTTTAAAAGGTAAGGTTTGAGCCTTGCAGATATTGAGACCTCAAAATATCCTTTTCCTTCTCTATATGAACCATCGGCTATAAAGTTAGCCATAAAAAATTCTTTATTACCTTCATTATCTTCTCTTTCTATCTTAATAGGTTTTTTTAGTAAACCTTCTATTGTCCTTTTTACTATTGCATAAATATCAGTCCTTTCATTAGGATACAGTTCTTTTAAAACAGAAACAGGGATTTTGTAAATCTTAAAATTCTCATCTTCAGGCTGGATAAAGGATATTATCGTATCCATTAGCCTTATTTCTTCTAATGATAGCTTATGTCTTGCTTGTATTAAGTTGTTATGCATAGTTGCTACTGCATTATCTTTGATTTGCTTTACTTCTTCCACTTGTGTTATTACCTCTGGCTCTATTACCTCATTTTTTTTATTAATTTTACCTTTTCTACCCCTCTTTCTTGGCATTTTTGACCACCTCTATAACTATGATACTTTTTGATTATATCAAATATAGGGAGATTGTCAAGAAAATTTCTCCCTTTATATAATGAAATTTCTCCCTTTATATAATGAAATTTCTCCCTTTATATAATGAAATTTCTCCCTTTATATAATGAAATTTCTCCCCTTTTGACCCGAAATTTTAAACCCCTTCAAACTCTACACAATCAAGGAATATCAAGGACTAGAAAAGAATTAAAAATAAGAAAAAATTACCCCCTAAAAAATATATATAAAAACATTGATGTAAAAACAATTAAAAAATATTGATGATGATGTATATATAGGCGAAATCAAAAAATATTTATGCGAATATTTGAATATCAGATGGGGCTAAAAGTTTTTCTGCAAGTCGGCAATAGGGAAAGAACTACTATGAGGAGAAGGAAAATAGTTGAAGATGTTAAGCTTGTTGCAGGATCTAACAATTTTTTGCAAAGAAATCGTGAAAAACATATTGCGGGCGATTTCGGACTAGAAAGTCTTAAAATTTAGATATATATTTCTAGGCTTATCTTTTTCTTTAGTTTTTCTTCCTACCTTATAAAAAAATACTTTGTTATTTCTCCGTAATC
>JALTWL010000309.1 GCA_027047045.1 Micavibrio sp. | reverse complement strand
TATATATATGTACGTCACCAAAACTATGAATAAATTCTCCAACTTCAAGCTCTGTTACTTGTGCAATCATCATGGTTAAAAGTGCATAAGAGGCAATATTAAAAGGCACTCCTAAAAATACATCTGCACTTCTTTGGTAGAGTTGGCAAGATAGTTTGCCTTCTGCAACATAGAATTGAAATAAGCAGTGGCAAGGTGGCAGAGCCATATTTGCTATTTCGCCGACATTCCAAGCAGAAACTATCAAACGCCTAGAGTCGGGATTATTTTTGATTTGTTCAATCAAAGAACTTATTTGGTCAACAGTATCACCACTGGCAGTTGGCCAAGAACGCCACTGAGCACCATAAACAGGACCAAGATTACCATCTTTATCTGCCCATTCGTCCCAAATGCGAACACCATTTTCTTTTAAATATTTTATATTTGTATCACCATTTAAAAACCAAAGTAGCTCATGAATAATAGAGCGAAGATGCATTTTTTTTGTAGTAACTAGAGGAAAACCTTCTGACAAGTCATATCTTGTTTGATAGCCAAAACTACTGATAGTTTTAATACCTGTACGATTTTCTTTTAATATACCTTTGTCTAGTACATATTTCATTAAATCAAGATACTGCTTCATAGAGGTTATCCTTAATTTTGATTAGTTAGAAATTTCTCTTATTTTATTTAATTTAGCAGCCTCAGGGCTTTGCCAAATCAAGCTTTCCATTACCCAAAGCGGTCTTGCTACATATTGTTTTATTAAATGTTCAACATGGCGGTATTTTGCATTATCAGAGGATAGTTTTTTAAATTCTTTTGCATGCAAGCCACCAGTTATAAAGACGCTGTCCATATCTATAGCATTAGCACCCGCAACATCATGATAAAGCGAATCACCAATTACTACCATTCTTGATGGAATTATATTATCAAATAGACCAATACAATGTTTGAATATTGTTGAGTAAGGTTTACCTATCATATGTGATACTCCACCAAATTCTTGGTATTTTTTAGCCACAGTGCCAGGTCCCATAGTACGCTCTTTACCAAATACAGTAACCTCATCTGGGTTTGCGCAAAAAGCAGGTATTCGCCTAGTTGCGGCTTGTCTTAAAATCGGTTCATAATCACTAAGAGTTTTTTGTGGAGAATCCACCCCTGTAATTAAAATAAATTCAGCATCATCAATATTATCAACTACATCTATTTCTAGTCCTTCCAACAAAGAGCGGTCATTACCACGTGCAATTAAATAGCAAGAATTTTTATCTTTTAATTCTCTAAATACACCTTCATCTCTATTTTTAAGACCGCTCCATGCAACTTCACCTGCAGAGATAACTTCCTTATACATTGTTTTTTTAAAACCAAGCTCTGCCAAGCGCTGTTTATTATAATCAGAGCGTTTTCCAGAGTTAGAAAGAATAATTACTTGTTTATTGTTGGCTTTTAGTTGTCTAAGCGCGTGCAAAACCCCATCATAGGGCTTAATACCATCATGCAAAACCCCCCATTGGTCCAATATAAAACCATCATAACTATCAATTAAATTATATAGCCCATCACAAAAACTTGTATTACCTACCATATTTTCCTACTTATATTTTATTTATGTGTTTTTTATGCTGCCACTAGTCCTTTTTCTTGGAACAGTTGCTGTAATTCACCAGTTTCAAACATTTCTCTTACAATATCACAGCCTCCAATAAATTCGCCCTTAACATATAATTGTGGTATGGTTGGCCAATTTGTAAATTCTTTTATTCCTTCACGCAATTCTGGTTCTTCAAGTACATTTATATCTTTAAAGCTAAGCTCCATATGTTCAAGTATTTGAACAACTGCAGATGAAAAGCCACATTGTGGAAACATAGCAGTTCCCTTCATATATAAAACTATATCGTGGCTGTTTATATCATTTTTAATTCTTTCAAAAATTGGATTTGTCATTATTTATTCCTTAATTTATTTGTTAAAATGTAATTTATGTTTTTTCTGGAACAGAAGTATGTAGAGAAAGCGCGTGCAACTCTCCACCCATTTTACCCTGCAGGGCTTGATAAACCATTTGATGTTGCTGTATACGACTTAGACCTTCAAATGCTGGTGAAGATACATAAGCCGCGTAATGGTCGCCATCACCTCTTAAGTCTTCTATTCTGACTTTTGCATCTGGTATGGACCGCTCTATTAGTTGAGCTAGTATATCTTCTTCAATAGGCATATTTATAATCACCAACTTATAATTTTATTTTGACATCTAAATATTATATATATTTTTTTTTTTTTAGTCTATACATCTTTATACTTTTTAAACTTAGTTTTTATAGGCTATAATTTATGTTGTTTATTTTGTAAAAAAATTAAAAAAAGAGAGCTTAAAATGACAAAAATAGAAATATATACAACAAATGTTTGCCCATATTGTGTAAAAGCAAAAAATCTCCTACAACAAAAGGGGGTTGATTATATTGAATATAATTTAAATGAAAAGCCAGAATTGATGGCTGAAATGCAAGAGCGTGCAAATGGGGCAAGAACTGTACCACAAATATTTATAGATAACAATCATATTGGTGGTTGTGATGATATATATGCTATGCAAACAGAAGGCAAGCTTGATTCTATGTTGGGTGATGCCATAAATTCTAAATCGTCTTCTGTATAGACCTAACAGTTTATCTACGAAATATAGGGAGAAAATTTTGTATGTTAGAGCCTATGACACAAAAAGAGCTCAATGAAATTATAAAAAAACATGTTATGTTCATGACGGGTAGGATAGGTGGGGCAAGAGCTGTTGTCAGAGATAGAGATTTATCAGGTCTATCTTTTATTGATGCCCCTCTGGGTCAGTCAGACTTTACTGGCTGTGTTATGAGAGATGCTAATTTTACGGGGGCTAACTTTGAAAGTGCAACATTATTTGGCTGTGATTTTACAGGTGCCACACTAGATAAAACTAATTTAAAACGTGCGGATTTACGCGGTTCTGATATTGCAAATGCCAATTTACGAAATGCTATTTTAGATGGGGCTGATTTGCGAGAGGGATCATCTATTTTAAAACGCAAAGTTGTTGAAAATGATAAAGACCCTTATAAAAATGCTCAGGCAGGAAATGTTGTTTTATCTGGTAGTGATTTATCTGGTGTTAGCATGCAAAATGCACATGCTGCTAATGCTGATTTTACTGATACTAATATGGCGGGTGCAGACCTTAGTGGGGCAGAGCTACAAGGGGCGAGTTTTGAAGGTTCTGATGTTAGTGGCGCTAATATGCATAAGGCAGATTTGCGAGAAGCTAGTTTCAAAGGCTCTATAATGGAAGGAACAAATCTTGAAAAAGCAGAAATAAATAATACTGATTTTAGTCATGCTTTGACTGATGAGGCAATAGGTGAAGAATATACAGAAGTAGAAATGACACTTGATGAGTTAATAGCAAGACATACAGCTTGGGTTGGCTCAGCAGGAAAACAAGGGGTACAGCTTGATTTATCTGATAAAGATGTAAGAAAAATAAAATCCTTGTCTGGAGAAAGACTAACAGCAATAAAGGCAACAAATACAGTATTTGCAAGTGTTAATCTAGCTGGCGCCGAAATGCAAAGTGCAATTTTAGATGGCTCAGATTTTAGAAAATGTGATATGCGAAATATTGATTTGCGTGCAAGCTCACTTAAAGGTGCTTTATTAAACAGGGCAGTACTTAAAAAAGCAAATCTAAGTTATCTGACATTTACCAGAGATGACAGTCAACAAAATATTCCATGTAATTTGGATAGTGCATGGCTTAGATATGTAGATTTGAGTTTTGCTAATCTAAGAGGGGCGATTTTAACTAATACAGACCTTACTTTTGCAAATCTTAGTAATTGTGATTTAAGAGATGCTGATTTGCGTGGCTCAGATTTGGAAGGAGTTATTTGGGACGGCGCTATTACTGAGGGTATTAAATTGGATAGTGGGGTTTTAATTCCTTCTTCATAGATAAAATTGCCCAGCCATCTATTTGTGTTTTATTACAATGCATTACACTAAATTCTTGATGTTTTGCCTTAACTTTATTTTCTTGTTCTTTTAACAAACCCGCTAATATGGCATAACCATCATTTTTAAGATTTTTTGATAAATCTTCAGCAAATTCAATCAATATATTTGCAAATATATTGGATATTATTAAATCAAAACTTATATTGTTATTTTTTATAATATGGGCATTATATCCATCACCTAGATAAGTTTCTATATTTAAACAATTATTTACTTTGGCATGGTTTTTAGTTGCCAATATTGAGTTTTCCTCTATATCAATAGCAATTATTCTAGCATTTGGCCATAATTTAGCGGCAGCTACAGACAAAATACCAGAACCGCAACCCATATCTAATATATATTCAAAATTATGGTTTAATTTTTTTAATTCTAATAGCGCTAAAAGACAGCCTTGTGTTGTTTGATGTTCGCCCGAACCAAAAGCCATAGCAGTGCTTATTTGAAGTGGTATTAAGTTATTAGGTATTTTTCCAGTATAATGCTCACCAAAAATAAAAAAATCTTTAAGTGTAATTGGAGGAAATTCTTTATATACATGTTGTAGCCAATTTCTATCTTCTAATTCTTTTATGCATATATTTTGTTCATCAATGTTTAATTCAGTAAATGAATTTAATATTTCTTTTATTTTATCCATCTTGGGCGGAGTTTTTTGTAAAAATATAATTTTTAATTTTTGTGGCGATTCATTGTCATTCATTTCTATTAGAGTGCTATTTGCAATATCAGCAAATAATTCTTCATAGGCCTCAGCTTTAGCAAAAGATGTATTTTGAGGTAATTCTACTGATACTTGCCAGAGCAAATTTTTATCAATTTCTATATTTTCATTAGTTGTCATTTTATATCCTATAGTTTATTCTTTTACAGTATTTATATATATAACAAATGAGGAATTAAATGGAAAAAAATATTGTAATTGCTGCTTTTAAACGTTCACCTTTTCATTTTGCAAATAAGGGGGATTTAAGCAAAGTAAGACCAGATGATATGGCAGCATCTGTAATAGAGGCATTGATCGAAGATAGTAAAATAGATGTAAGTGCAATTGAAGACTTAATTATGGGTTGTGCTTTTCCAGAGGGGGAACAAGGCTTTAATATTGCAAGGTTAGTTGTAAATCACGCAGATTTGCCAATTTCTGTTGCGGGCGTTACAGTTAATCGTTTTTGTGGTTCATCAATGCAAGCAATTCATATGGCAGCTGGTGCAATTCATATGGGAGCGGGAGAGGCATTCATATGTGCAGGTGTCGAATCAATGAGCAGGATACCTATGGGTGGTTTTAATCCTATGCCAAATCCAGCTTTGGTTGCTAAATATCCTCAAGCTTATATGTCAATGGGAGAAACTGCGGAGAATTTGGCTAAAAAATATAAAATAGCCCGTCAAAAACAAGAAGAATTTGCAGTTCTATCACATCAAAAAGCAACTATGGCAGAAAATACTGGTAAGTTTAATAATGAAATAGTTGCGCTTGAAACAGTAAATGGAATTATTGATAAGGACGGCTGTATTCGCCCTGATACAAATTTAGATGCTCTTGCAAGTTTAAAACCAGCATTTGATAAAGATGGAACAGTAACGGCGGCTACATCTTCTCCAATGACTGATGGGGCTGTTGCTGTGCTTGTTACCAGTGAAGATTTTGCGAAGGCAAATAATCTTGAAATTTTAGCTAGAATAAAATCAATTGCAGTTGCAGGCTGTGCTGCAGAAATCATGGGGATAGGCCCTGTGCCTGCGGTTAAAAAAGCATTGGATAGGGCAGGTGTTAGCCTCTTTGACATTGATATAATAGAATTAAATGAAGCATTTGCGGCACAAGCGCTAGCAGTTATTGAAGAATTGAAATTAGATATGGATAAGGTAAATATAGATGGTGGCGCAATTGCACTTGGACACCCGCTTGGTGCATCTGGAGGCAGAATAACCGCAAAAGCAGCGGATATTATGAAACGTGAAGGAAAAGCTTTGGCGCTTGCAACTATGTGTATTGGTGGCGGTCAGGGGATTGCAACGATATTAGAGGCAGTTTAGATTTTATTGCAAAGGCTGATTTTGAGCTGATACCAATAATTGTTTTTGATATTTTTCTTCGTATATACGAAGTTTGATAACTTCGCTAACTGGGACAATATTAAAGCCCTTATTTTTTGCCTCTAAAAGCCATTTTTGTAAGGCCTCTATGGTTATTTTTTTAGGATGACCAATGGCAATTGCAGTTCCATTCTTAATAGCTCTTTTTTCAAGTTTTCTAAGACTATTTTTGACAAATTCTTTACTTTCTACATGGTCAAGGAATATATCACGATGAGATGTTGGTATATTGTATCTTCTAGCAACAACCTCTCCAAGTGATATTGGTGTTGTTCTTGAATCTAAGTATAAAAGCCCTCTTTTTTCTAATTCTTGCATCAATAGGGAAAGTTTATTTTCATCTTTTGACATTTTACTCCCCATATGGTTATTGATACCAATATAGCCATCAAATTTTGCAAGATTATATTTAATATTTTCAATAAAATCTTGTTTACTATTTGTAGTTTTAAGTGCAAATGGACCTGCATCAATATTACTAGCATCAGGCTCCATCGGCATATGTAACATAAGCTCATGCCCTAATTTTTTTGCATATTTTGCATATTTTTCTACATCTTCGGCGTAAGGAAGATAAGAAAGTGTAACTGGTGCGGGCAAATTTTCCGCTTGTCTAGACCAGAATTTATTAACCCCCATATCATCAATAATAATCGCAATTGTTGGAGCGTCTTTGTTAAAACTATCTTTTTGTATTTTTACTGAATTTTTAGCCCAAAGTGGTACAGCAATTGGTGGTGGTAGCAAAAATTCACTATACACGGATATGCCTATAATTTCTTTGTCCCAAATAATTTTTTTACCGTTAAAATAAGTAAATCCAGCAGATGTGAACCAAATAAATAATATAGATAAAATAATTGCCGTCTTTTTTAATTTCATAATAATTATATTTGTTGTTATTAGATATTTAGGAATCTAGGTAAATACTTATAATAATATGTTACATGATTGTCAAAAAAAAATGAAGTCATAAACTGTTGCGATATAAATAAAATTTATATATGTTTTATAATGTTGGTTTGTTATTTTTTTTATGAAAGGTATTTTAAATGTTAAATAAAGATTTACCAATATCTTGGGAGGAATTTCACCGTCATTCAAAGGCTCTGGCATGGAGGTTGCTAGAAGAAGGGGCGTGGAAGGGAATTATTGCAATCACTAGGGGAGGGCTTGTGCCTGCGGCTATTATGGCGCGTGAGCTTGAAATACGTATGATTGAAACTCTATGTGTTGCTAGCTATGACCACAAAGAACAAGGTAATATAGAGGTTTTAAAAAATACTGGTGATATTGGTGATGGAGAAGGTTGGCTTATAGTTGATGATTTGGCAGATACAGGAAAAACAGCTATTTTGGCAAGAAAATTATTTCCAGCAGCGCATATTGCAACTGTGTATGTCAAACCACAAGGTATGCCAACTGTTGACACATTTGTAATGGAAGTTAGTCAAGATACTTGGATACATTTTCCTTGGGATGTAGAGTTACAATTTGCCCAGCCAATTGCAGGTAAAAGAAAAAATGTAAATTAGGAGATTAAAATGTTTAAAATTCTAGCTAAAATGTTGTTTGCTCTTATAGTTGCTTGTGGGGTTGCTGGTATTTCTGGGGCTATTGCTAAAGTTGCAGTTCCTATAAAAATACCAAAAGAAAGAGCCTATATAATAGAAGTAGAAACAGAAGATACACCTCCTGTTGCTCAGTCTTTTAATGGTGAAGTGGAAAATATATCTAAAAATGAGATAGAAAAAGAAGTAAAAGACAAAATTGCTGAGGCAACAGCAACAGTTGAAGTCGTGGCAGAAGAAAAAGCTGTAAGTTTTAAAGAACTGTTAGCCACCGCAGATGTAAAAAAGGGTAAGAAAATATCTAAATCTTGTGCGGCATGTCATAGCTTTGATAAAGGTGGAAAAAATAAAATGGGTCCCAATTTGTGGAATATAGTTAACAGAGATATAGCCACGGTTGAAGGATTCAAATATTCAAAAGCAATGCAAAATGCAGGCGGTAAATGGAGCTACGATAAGTTAAATAAATTTCTAACCAAACCAAGAGAAGACATCAAGGGAACTAAGATGAGTTTTGCTGGAGTTAAAAAGTTAGAAGATAGAGCTGCTCTTATCGCATGGCTAAGAAGTTTAAGTGATAGTCCTGCGCAATTGCCAGTAGAATAGCAAATTTATCATTTATTATAGTTTTTTTTCATGCTAATATCTCCTCAAGCAATCGTTAATTTGAGGAGATTTTAGTGTCTATTAGCAATAACTACGCAAAAAAAAGAATTAAAGACGCTCTTTTAATATCAAATGGCAATTACGCCACTGCGCAAAGATTGATTTTAAGTTGGCTAAAAGATGATAGTTTACTTTTACGGGAACTTGCGATTCCACATTTTAAAAGTATGGTTGGTTATGCTCTACAGGAATATGGGCAGGAAATAGAAGCTAAAAATCTAAAAAAAACAAATCTCCTCTCAAAAGTACAAGAACAAGATACTAAAAATAATGACATAGATAATTTTGGACAGGCAATGTTACAAAATATGAGTAGTTCTGGCAGCATGCAAAATTTTGGCTTTACTTCAGATAGTGAGCTCACCCCGCCAGCAAAAACATCTAAACGTCACGTAAATGCAATTATGAAAATTGCCAAGAAAAAGAAAGCTAAATAAATGGTAGCTATGTGTAAAAAGAAAGAACAAATTGTCGTTGAAACATCTGTGTTAGATAAAGAGCCTCATATTATCTATCGTGAGAATTTTTTAAATGAACTTGGTTGGCACAATTGTTCTATGCAAGCATTGCCGGCGCATGCGTCATACCGTAAATATTATAGAATTTTTGGTGGGAAAAGACCTGCATTATTGATGGATGCAACATTAGATGTAACAGAACCGCTTGCATGGTTTTTAACTGTGGATAAACATTTACGTAATTTGGGATTAAATGCTCCAGAGGTCATAGCATACAAAATTACAGATAATTATTCTTTTGCTTTGGTTGAAGATTGGGGTGATGATACATACGACATATTAGTTGATAAAGGACATGATGCTTTACCTCTTTATAAAAAGGCAATAGATATTTTATCTTATCTACACAATCATAGTGATACTACAAATATAGATATACAAAAATATACAATTGAAAAAATGATTTTTGAGGCAAATAATACAGTTAATTGGTATATGCCTGCGGCAATTGGTAGAGCTGCAAATTGCAGTGAAATTAAAGAATATAATAATATTTGGCAATCAATATTGAGCAATATGCCACCGATAAAAAATTCATTAGTTCTCTTTGACTATATATTTAATAATATGATGTTGGTCAAAGATTATCCTAAATATGACATACGTTCATTGGGATTGTTGGATTTTCAAGCAGCAAGAATAGGGCCTGCAATTTATGATATTGTTTCTCTTTTAGAAGATATTAGACGTGATTTGTCAAATGATGATTTTTTATATCTAAAAAAATATTATTTAGAAAAAACGAAAATAACCGAAAGTGAACAAGATTTTGATTTATGGTTTTCTGTAATGACGTTGCAACGTCATTGCAAAAATTTGGGTAATTTAGTTAGGTTATTTGTAAGAGATGGCAAGCCTGATTTACTTCAATATATCCCAAGAATGCAAAAATTCGCTGTTAAACATCTAAATGAGCCTATCTTTAAAGATTTAAAATGCTGGTTTAATATATGTGGTATAGATTTAACAAAAAAACTACAGGAAGGGTTTCAAAATGCAGATGGCTATCCAGAAAAATAACAATAAAATGAAAGATGAAATTATTGCAGATAGGCTAAAAATAGTTAAACCATCGGCTACTTTGACCCTTAGTGCAATTGCGGGGGAGCTTAAGGCTGCGGGCAAGGATATAATCGGACTTAGTGTTGGTGAGCCTGATTTTGATACTCCCAAACATATATGTGATGCGGCAAAATCAGCAATAGACAGTGGACAAACTAGATATACAGCTGTTGCAGGAACAATTGAGCTTAAAGAGGCGATATGTGATAAATTTAAAAAAGATAATAACTTAAGCTATACTCCAGAACAAATAATAGTCAGTACTGGCGGAAAACAAGTTTTATTCAATGCGTTAATGGCAACTCTTAATGTTGGGGATGAGGTTATAATTCCAGCCCCTTATTGGGTATCATATCCAGATATGGTTCTAATTGCAGGAGGAAAGCCTGTAATTGTGTCTTGCTCGCAAGAAAATAATTTTAAGTTAAAACCAGAGGATTTAGAGGCGGCAATTACAGATAAAACCAAGTGGATTATTTTAAATTCTCCCAGTAATCCAACGGGCTCAGCCTACACATGTGAAGAAATGAAGGCAATTACAGATATTTTGAAAAAATATCCAAATATTTGGGTGATGAGTGATGATATATATGAAAAACTTACTTATGGTGATTTTAAATTTGTAACTCCAGCAGAGGTAGAACCAGAACTTTATAACCGCATATTAACAGTAAATGGAATGTCTAAGGCATATGCAATGACTGGTTGGCGTATAGGATATGCGGGTGGACCTGTTGAATTGATAAAAGCAATGTGTAAACTTCAAGGACAAAGTACATCTAATGCATGCTCTATCAGTCAAGCTGCCGCACTTGCTGCTTTAAGGGGTGAACAAGATTTCTTAAATGATTGGCGCATTGCATTTGAAAAAAGAAGGAATCTTGTTGTAAAAATGTTAAATGAGGCTGAGGGGCTGGATTGTATAGAGCCTGAAGGGGCTTTTTATGTTTTTGCCTCATGTGGTGGTTGTATTGGTAAAAAAACTCCAGATGGACAAATAATTAAAAATGATGAAGATTTTGTTCAATATTTGTTAAAAATAAAAAATGTTGCAACTGTACATGGTGCAGCTTTTGGGTTATCGCCATTTTTTAGAGTATCTTATGCTTTATCTGAAAATGTATTACAGGAAGCTTGCTTGCGTATTCAAATGGCATGCAAAGATTTAAGTTAATTATTAGGTTGTTTATATAAATGTCTGATAAAGAAAAAGAAATAGAACTTAAGATATGCATCAATAAAATTGGGGTTGAGCGTGTTTTTAAAATTTTTTCCAAAAAAGCAATTGATGGTAAAATAAAGAAAAAACACAGACCAAGAAGATATTTTGATACTAAAAATAGAGATATTGAAAAATGTAAAATGGCACTTAGGGTGCAATATAAAGAAAAATTAGGCTATGAGCAGACTTTAAAATATACCGTATCTGACCAGTGTGGTGATTCGTCTGTTATGACAAGAATGGAAATTAAGAATTTACTTCCTAAAAAACAAAAGAAACCAGATATTTCACTAATAGATTTATCTATTGTCAAAGATAAAAATATTGTGCAGGCTTTAAAAGATATTAGTACTAAGAAATTACAACATGTTTTTACATCATCTGTTAAGCGAAGATATTTTTGTATTAGTGTTTTAAAGAAAAATAAAAAAATAGGTATAGTAGAGCTAGCTTTTGATATGGGGCTCATCACTCATGCAAAGGAAAAAGATTTGTCTTACAATATATCAGAAATAGAAATAGAGCTAAAATCAGGCAGCATAGAGGCAATTCAAATAGCAAAAGAAGAAATATTGGAAATCATAAATAATGATGGTCAAATTAGCAATATATCAAAAGCTGAACAGGGCTATATACTTGATAAAATGGCGATAAAAAGACAAAAAAGGGGTTCTTAGAATAAATTTTATGTAATTTATATTAAAAATATCTTGCAATCTCTATAAATATATTCTAGAAAATATTAGCTTTTGGATTATTTCCCGACATTGTTAATATTAAATAGGCTCGTTTGATGAGATTTAATAAAACACAGTTACGGGAAGTAAGTTAAGGGCTAAAGCTTAACTGACGGCATAGGAGCGTAGCTCAATTGGTAGAGCACCGGTCTCCAAAACCGGGGGCTGTGGGTTCGAGTCCCTCCGCTCCTGCCACAGAGTTTTGTTAATGATTGTTATTTTATAAAGGAATTATTTTGATATGGCTAAAGAAACAGGGCCTTTACAATTTTTTAGAGAAGTAAAACAAGAAAGTGCAAGGGTTACATGGCCCGCATGGAAAGAAACAAAGGTAACAACTGCGGTTGTCTTATTTGTTGTTTTTTTGGTTGCTTTATTTTTATTTTTAAGTGATTGGGTGATTTCTTTAGTCATTCAGTGGATATTAGGGATAGGAGCATAGGTAAGTAAAATGGCTAAACGATGGTATGTTTTAAATGTTTATTCTGGTTTTGAAAAAAAAGTAGCCGATGCTATTAAGGAAACTGCAAGAAAACGTAAAATAGAAGATTCATTTGAAGAAGTTCTTGTTCCTATGGAAGAAGTAGTTGAGGTTCGTAAGGGTAAAAAAGTTCAAAGTGAGCGTAAATTCTTTCCAGGATATATTCTTTTAAAAATGGATATGAATGATGATGCTTGGCATTTGGTTAAAAATACTCCTAAAGTAACTGGATTTTTAGGGGGTGGAGGCAATAAGCCACTTCCAATTAGTGAAAAAGAAGCGGAACATATTATGCATCAAATTAAAGAAGGTGCTGAGCGTCCTCGCCCCTCAGTTACTTTTGATATTGGGGAGCAAGTTAAGGTATGTGATGGCCCATTTAATTCATTTAATGGTGTGGTCGAAGAAGTTGATGAAGAACGTAGTCGCCTCAAGGTTCTGGTGTCAATTTTTGGTCGCTCAACTCCAGTTGAACTAGAATATACACAGGTAGAAAAAGTCTAAAATTTTGACTATTTTTGAAAAAAAATAAAAAAAATAAATTTTATGTATTGCATATTTTGTAAAAACAATGTAAATTCCGCAAGCCTGCTGAAAGAATCAGGTTTATGTTCTTGTGGGAGATTTGTCTAAAAAAGTCCAATAGCGGTCGTACCACAAGATACTCATTTAATAATTTTTATGGAGTATAGAAAATGGCAAAAAAAGTTGACGGAGTGCTAAAACTGCAAGTACCTGCAGGTAAAGCAAACCCATCTCCACCAATCGGTCCTGCACTTGGTCAGGCTGGTGTCAATATCATGGAATTTTGTAAAGCATTTAATGCTAAGACACAAGATATGGAAGTAGGAGTTCCAATTCCAACTATTATTACCGTATATCAAGACAGGTCTTTTACTTTTATTACAAAAAAGCCAACGGTATCTCACTATATTAAAAAGGCTTTAAAGCTTAAAAAGGGTGGAAGTAATCCAGGTCTAGAAGTTGCAGGACAGATTACTTGGGAGCAATGTTTAGAAATTGGGCGTGAAAAAATGCCTGACTTAAATGCCAATGATGAAGAGGCTGCTGCAAAAATTGTTGCAGGTTCTGCACGTTCTATGGGGTTAGAAGTTGTTGGTGGTAAGTAAAGCTTTTGAATTATTAAGGAGTTCTTGAAATGGCACATCGTCCAAAACGTTTAAGAAAACTATATGAACAGCGTAATCCAGAAGCTGTTTATTCTATTGTTGATGCTGTAAAATTTGTTAAAGAAAATGCAACAGCAAAATTTGATGAAACTATTGAAATTGCTATGAACTTGGGTGTTGACCCTCGCCATGCTGACCAAAATGTAAGAGGTATGGTGCAATTGCCAAACGGTACAGGTAAAACAGTTCGTATTGCTGTATTTGCCAAAGGTGCAAAAGCTGATGAGGCCAAAAAAGCAGGTGCTGATATTGTTGGTGATGAAGATTTAGCTGCAAAAATTAAAAAAGGTGAAATTGATTTTGATCGCTGTATTGCAACACCTGATATGATGCCTTTAGTTGGTCGTTTGGGGCAAATTTTAGGTCCTAAAGGTTTAATGCCTAACCCTAAGCTTGGTACTGTTACTATGGATGTGGCAGAGGCTGTAAAGTCAAATAAAGGTGGCGCAGTTGAATATCGTGCCGAAAAGGCAGGTGTTGTTCATGCTGGTATTGGAAAAGCTAGCTTTGGAGAAAAAGAAATTGCAGAAAATGTAAAAACATTTATTAAGGCCATATTGAAAGCTAAACCTTCTGGTGCTAAGGGTACTTATATCAATAAAATTACACTTAGCTCTACTATGGGGGCAAGTTATTGTTTAGATATAGATGCTGCGGTAAGTGAGGCAGCTTAACATATTTAGATTTTGTAATCTGTTAATTTAATAGATTGCAGGAACTGTCCAAGACTACAGGTGTTCTTAGAACTTAAAATGGTAGCCTGTATAGATAGGAAAAGGAATTATTTTGAACTACAATGGTTCTGATACGTAACTTTTCTGGGCAGTATGTGTTGGAGTAGTTATACATATGTGTTTCTGCTCTGGTGTACAACTTAAGTCAGTATTTTTTACTGACATAAATTGAACGGAGAAAAGTTCGTGGATCGTGCACAAAAAGCAAAAGCAGTAGAGGAACTGCATAATATATTTGAAGAAAACGAGCTTGTAGTTGTTACTCACTATAGTGGGCTGACAGTTGCAGAGATGAGTGACCTTCGAAATAAAATGCGTGAAACTGGTGCTAACTTCAAAGTGACGAAAAATACTCTTGCACTGCGTGCTATGGAAGGGACACAGTTTGAAGGGCTAAAAGATTTATTTTCTGGTCCAACAGGTATGGCTGTATCTCAAGATCCTGTAGCCGCTGCAAAGATTGTGTATAATTATGCTAAGGATAATGAGAAATTAGTCATTCTTGGTGGTTCTTTGAATGGAGAAATCTTGGATAAGTCCGCTGTAGAGGCTTTGGCTAAATTGCCATCGCTTGATGAATTGCGCTCTAAAATTATTAGCATTATTAGCACTCCTGCAACTCGCGTGGCAACTGTTATGCAGGCGCCTGCAAGTCAAATGGCTAGAGTTTTAAAGGCCTATGCAGATAAAGGTTAATGTGTTGAGTATAACTCTCACTTTTGTAAGTTGAATATTTTGTAAATTAAATTTAATAATTAAGGAGAAAATAAAAATGGCTGATTTAGCAAAAATTGCTGATGAACTATCAGAACTATCTGTAATGGAAGCAGCAGAGCTTTCTAAAATGTTGGAAGAAAAATGGGGTGTATCTGCAGCAGCTGCGCCTGTTGCGGTTGCTGCTGTTGCTGGTGGTGCTGAAGCAGAAGCTGAAAAAGATGAATTTGATATTGTTCTTGCAGCTGCTGGTGATAAGAAAATCAATGTTATTAAGGAAGTTCGTTCAATCACAGGTCTTGGCTTAAAAGAAGCAAAAGAGCTTGTTGACGGTGCTCCAAAAACATTAAAAGAGGCGGTTGCGAAAGCAGAAGCTGAAGAAATTAAGAAAAAATTAGAAGAAGCTGGTGCAACTGTAGAATTGAAATAATACTTTGTGTACAAGATTTTCTAATATAAACAGTCAAATTGTGGCAATGGGATAGTTTTCCTATTGCCCGTTTGCCTGTTATTGTGTTCTGAGGGGAGCATTTAGTTTTTATATTTTTTAAGGTGGTTCTTTAAATATTATTTTGAGTTCTAATTTCAAGGCGTTGCAGAAAAGGGAAAAGAATTATGAGTACAAAAAAAACAATCATTCAATCAGTTAATCATAGCTTTACAGGACGAAAAAGGGTGCGTCATAGTTTTGGTAAAATTGGTGAAGTATGCCAAATGCCAAATCTGATAGAGGTACAAAGAGCATCATATGAAAAATTTCTTCAAAAAAATGTAGTTGCAGATAAGCGCCCAAAGGAAGGTTTACAAAGTGCATTTTTATCAATATTTCCTGTTAAGGATTTCTCAGAGCGTGCGGAGGTTGATTTTGTACGTTATGAATTGGAAGCACCAAAATATGATGTTGAAGAATGTCAACAACGCGATATGACATATGCAGCGCCTTTGCGTGTTACCCTAAGATTAACTGTATTTGATATTGATGAAGATACAGGGTTAAAATCAATTCATGATATAAAAGAGCAAGATGTATATATGGTTGATATGCCTCTTATGACCGATAATGGTACTTTTGTAATTAACGGAACAGAGCGTGTTATAGTATCTCAAATGCACAGAAGTCCTGGTGTGTTTTTTGATCATGATCATGGTAAAAGTCATGCATCAGGTAAATATTTATTTGCAGCGCGTGTGATACCTTATCGTGGTTCATGGCTTGATTTTGAATTTGATGTTAAAGATATTTTGAATGTTCGCATTGATAGAAGGCGTAAATTGCCAGTAACTACTTTTTTAATGGCGCTTGATGATGACAAATCCGCAAAATATCGTGCAAAACAGATTGCGGCGGGTGAGCCTGTTGACATGAACAAAATTACATCAATGTCAAAACAGGATATACTAAACTTTTTCTACGATACTGTAACTTATAAAAAGAAATCTGCAGATGAGTGGATTTGTGAGTTTAAGCCAGAAAGATATAAAGGGGTAAAACTTACTCATGATTTAGTTGATGCTAAGACTGGTAAAGTTGTATTTGAGGCAGGCGTTAAAATTACAGCTAGAAAGCTTAAAAAACTCTCTGAGGCTGGCATGACTAAGCAAATAGTTTCCAAAGAAGAAATGTTTGGAATGTTTGTTGCTCATGACATCATTGATGATAGTACTGGCGAAGTTGTATTTGAAGCAGGTGAAGAGTTAGATAAAAAATCCTTTAAAACTGTTGAAAAACTTGGAATTGATAATTTAGATATCCTTGCAATAGATAGCTCTACTTTTGGACCTTATATCAGAAACACTATAATGGTTGATAAATGCTCTAGCAGGGAAGATGCTTTACTTGATATATATAGAGTCATGCGTCCTGGAGAGCCTCCAACATTAGAATCAGCAGATGCGCTATTTCAGAGTTTATTCTTTAATGAAGAACGTTATGATTTATCTGCCGTTGGTCGTGTAAAAATGAATGCAAGGCTTGGCTTTGAAACAGATGATACACTGCGTATCTTAAGAAAAGAAGATATAATGAAAATTCTACAGATTTTACTTGATTTAAAAGATGGTAAAGGTGATGTAGATGATATTGACCATTTAGGCAACCGTCGTGTCCGTTCTGTTGGTGAGCTGATGGAAAATCAGTTTCATTTAGGGCTACTTCGTATGGAACGAGCTATTCGTGAGCGTATGGGGGCTGTTGATATAAATACTGTTATGCCGCATGATTTAATAAATGCAAAACCAGTTGCAGCTGCAGTACGGGAATTTTTTGGTTCATCTCAATTGTCACAATTTATGGACCAAACAAATCCACTTTCTGAAATTACCCATAAACGTCGCTTGTCAGCACTTGGTCCAGGTGGTTTAACAAGAGAGAGAGCGGGTTTTGAGGTGAGGGACGTGCATCCAACTCACTATGGTCGTATATGTCCAATTGAAACACCTGAAGGACCAAATATTGGTCTTATTAACTCTCTTTCTACTTATGCGCGTATAAATCAATATGGTTTTATTGAAAGTCCTTATCGCAAAGTTAAAAATTGTAAAGTAACAGATGAGGTTGTTTGTCTATCTGCTATGGAGGAGGGTAAATATACCATTGCACAGGCTAATGCTAGTCTTGATAATAAAGGGAAATTTACATCAGAATTAGTTTCTTGTCGTGTAAATGGTGAAAATATCATGGTTCCACCAGAAGAAATTGATATGATTGACGTATCACCAAAACAAATGGTGTCGGTTGCGGCCTCCCTTATTCCATTTTTGGAAAATGACGATGCTAACCGCGCGCTTATGGGGTCAAATATGCAACGCCAAGCAGTACCTCTATTAAAGGCAACAGCACCATTGGTGGGAACAGGTATGGAAGCTGCAGTTGCTAGAGATAGTAGCGCCGCTGTTACCGCAAAACGTGATGGAGTTGTTGACCAAGTTGATGCAAATCGTATTGTTGTCAGAGCAACTGATATCAAAGAAGATGATAGATCAACTGTTGATATTTATAGACTCCGTAAATTTTGCCGTTCTAACCAAGATACATGTATTAACCAAAGACCTTTGGTGAAAGTTGGTGATGTAATTGAGGCTGGTGATATTATTGCTGATGGTCCTTCTACTGATTTGGGTGAACTTGCACTTGGTCGCAATGTGCTTGTCGCATTTATGCCTTGGAATGGTTATAATTTTGAGGATTCTATTTTAATTTCAGAAAGAATGGTTCGTGATGATGTATTTACCTCTATTCACTTAGAAGAATTTGATGTAATGGCTCGTGATACTAAGCTTGGACAAGAAGAAATTACTAGAGATATTCCAAATGCTGGTGAGGAAAGCCTGCGTCATTTAGATGAGGCTGGTATTGTCTATGTTGGCGCTAAAGTTAATCCTGGTGATATATTGGTGGGTAAAGTAACTCCAAAAGGTGAAAGCCCAATGACACCAGAGGAAAAGCTATTGCGGGCTATATTTGGTGAAAAAGCATCAGATGTTAAAGATACATCTCTTAGACTTCCGCCTGGGGTTTCTGGTACAGTTGTTGATGTTAAAGTTTTTTCACGGCAAGGTGTTGAAAAAGACCAACGCGCAATGGCAATTGAGCGTGAAGAAATCATGCGTCTTGCTAAAGACCGTGATGATGAACGTCGCATTTATGAGCGTGGTTTTTATCGTAGCCTTAAAGATGAACTTGTTGGTAAAACACTGGCAAAAGCTGCAATAGGGCTTAAAAAAGGTGCAAAAATTAAAGTAAGTGATTTTGAGGATGTCAAAAATTTAGAACTTCGCTCAATTGTTATTACCGATGAGGAGGCTATGGCTAGAATAGAAGAAATTGGTGATAGCTTTGACAAAGCAATTGCAGATCTTAACCGCCGTTTTGAAGATAAATATGATAAGTTGCAAAGGGGGGCAGAATTGCTACCTGGCGCAATGAAAATGGTTAAGGTTTTTGTTGCAGTTAAGCGTAAGTTACAACCAGGTGATAAAATGGCAGGAAGACACGGTAATAAAGGTGTTATTTCAAAAATTATGCCTGTTGAAGATATGCCTTACTTAAAAGATGGTACTCCTGTTGATATAGTTTTAAATCCTCTAGGTGTGCCAAGTCGTATGAATGTTGGACAGATTTTAGAAACACATTTAGGTTGGGCATCAGCACAGCTTGGTTGGCAAATAGCAGATATTGTTGATGGTATTAAACATGCTAAAAGTAAAAATGATAATAATTCTCTAGAAAATTATAAAAAAGATTTGCATGAACAACTTAAAAAATCATATGGAGAAAAGGCCTACAGAGAAGATATTGCTGTTCTAGAGGAAGACGCTTTACTTGAAATGGCCGATAATTTAAGGCATGGGGTGCCGATGGCAACTCCCGTATTTGATGGAGCTGTAGAGGCTGATATCAATAAGATGCTTGAAAAAGCTGGTCTGAATACATCAGGACAAGTAAAACTTATAGATGGTCGTACTGGTAAGGAATTTGAACGAGAAGTTACCGTTGGATATATCTATATGTTAAAACTACATCATTTGGTTGATAATAAGATTCATGCGAGGTCTATTGGTCCTTACTCACTTGTAACGCAACAACCTCTTGGAGGTAAGGCTCAATTTGGTGGACAGCGTTTTGGTGAGATGGAGGTGTGGGCTTTGCAGGCTTATGGTGCAGCATACACATTACAAGAAATGCTAACAGTCAAGTCAGATGATGTTGCTGGTCGTACCAAGGCATATGAGGCTATAGTTCAAGGTGAAGATAGTTTTGAAATTGGTATTCCAGAATCGTTTAACGTACTTATTAAAGAGTTAAAAGCTCTAGGTTTAAATGTTGACCTGAAACAGAGTGGTTTTTAATTAGCTCACTTTGTTTATTTGGATTAGTTTATGAATTTAAAATTTTACGTATAGGTTAGGAGTTATAATAATGAATGAAGTTATGAACCTTTTCGGTCAAGTGTCAGGTCCACAAAGTTTTGATCAAATTCGCATATCTATTGCAAGTCCAGAGCAAGTTTTGTCTTGGTCTTATGGAGAAATTAAAAAGCCAGAAACTATAAATTATCGCACATTCAAACCAGAAAAAGATGGTTTGTTTTGCGCTAGAATTTTTGGTCCTGTCAAAGATTACGAATGTCTTTGTGGTAAATATAAACGTATGAAATATAAAGGTATTATATGTGAAAAATGTGGCGTAGAAGTTACACTTAGTAAAGTACGTCGTGATCGCATGGGGCATATCAATCTTGCTGCACCAGTTGCACATATATGGTTTTTAAAATCATTACCTAGCCGTATAGGTCTTATGGTTGATATGACTTTAAAATCACTTGAAAAAGTTCTTTATTTTGAAAGCTATATTGTAATTGATCCTGGTATGACGCCTTTAAAGCCTAATCAGATTATTTCTGAACAGGAATATATGGATTTTCAAGATGAATATGGTGAAGATAGTTTCCGCGCTGATATTGGAGCTGCAGCTTTAAAGGAAATTTTATCGACAATTAACCTTGAAGAAGAAAAGGTAAAAGTTGAAGAAGAACTTGCAAGCACAAATTCTGAAGCTAAACGTAAAAAACTGGTTAAGCGTTTAAAACTTTTAGATGCATTTATATCTTCTGGGACACGTCCAGAATGGATGATTTTAGATGTAGTGCCTGTTATTCCACCAGAACTTCGTCCATTAGTACCACTTGATGGTGGACGTTTTGCGACTTCTGATTTAAATGATCTATATCGTCGCGTTATTAACCGTAATAATAGACTTCATCGCTTAATTGAGCTGAGAGCACCAGATATTATCATACGTAATGAAAAACGTATGCTACAAGAATCGGTTGATGCTTTATTTGATAATGGTCGCAGAGGACGTGTAATTACTGGCACAAATAAACGCCCACTTAAATCTTTGTCTGATATGCTCAAAGGTAAGCAGGGTCGTTTCCGTCAGAACTTACTTGGTAAACGTGTAGATTATTCTGGTCGTTCTGTAATTGTTGTAGGGCCAGAATTATTGCTACATCAATGCGGTATTCCAAAGAAGATGGCATTAGAGTTATTTAAGCCATTTATATATAATAAATTGCAGATGTATGGTATGGCAAATACTGTAAAAGCAGCCAAAAAGATGGTTGAATTTCAACGTCCTGAAGTTTGGGATATTTTATCAGAAGTAATACGCGAACACCCAGTTATGTTAAACCGTGCTCCGACTTTGCACAGGCTTGGTATTCAAGCATTTGAGCCAGTGTTAATTGAAGGTAAAGCAATCCAATTGCATCCTCTTGTGTGTACAGCATTTAATGCTGACTTTGATGGTGACCAAATGGCAGTGCATGTGCCTCTTTCTGTTGAAGCACAACTAGAAGCGCGCGTGCTTATGATGTCAACCAATAACGTACTTCGTCCAGCAGATGGTAAACCAATTATTGTGCCATCTCAAGATATAGTACTTGGGCTTTATTATATGTCTATGCAATTCGATGGTATGAAGGGTGAGGGTATGTTAATCACAGATTCGGGTGAATTACAGCATGCCTTAGATAATGGTCACGTTGACCTACATGCCAAAGTTAAAGCACGTTATCATAGTGTGGATGTAGATGGTAACCCAACTGTTCATATGGTTGAAACAACTCCTGGTAGGCTGCTTTTATCAGAATTATTACCAAAACATTATAAATTACCATATGAGTTGATAAATAGAGTTTTGACACAAAAAGAAATATCAAATCTTATTGATATTGTTTACAGATATTGTGGACAAAAAACTACCGTTATTTTCTGTGATAAGATGATGGCTATGGGTTTTAGATATGCATGTAAGGCTGGTATTTCTTTTGGTAAAGATGATTTGATTATACCTGATGCCAAAAAAGAAATTGTGGAAGATGCAAAAGAAAAGGTAAAAGAGTATGAAAAACAATATCAAGAAGGTTTAATTACTCAGGGTGAAAAATATAATAAAGTTGTTGATATTTGGTCTAGTTGTACTGATCGTGTAACTGAAAAAATGATGGAGGCTATTTCTAATCCAGATGAAAATGGTCATTTAAATTCTGTATATATGATGGCTCATTCTGGGGCTCGTGGTTCTACCACTCAGATGCGTCAATTGGCTGCTATGCGTGGATTGATGGCAAAGCCATCTGGTGAGATTATTGAAACACCTATTATTTCTAACTTTAAAGAGGGTCTTTCTGTGCTTGAGTATTTTAACTCTACTCACGGAGCACGTAAAGGTTTGGCAGATACTGCCCTTAAGACAGCTAATTCTGGTTATCTTACACGTCGTTTAGTTGATGTTGCTCAAGATGCAATTATTACTGAGGAAGATTGCGGTTCTGAAAAAGGTATTACTCTAAAGCCTGTGATTGATGGTTCTGATGTAATTGTGAATTTGTCAGAAAGACTGCTTGGCCGTACATCTGTTGAAGACATAGTTGATCCACTAACTGGTGAGATAATTGTTAAATCAGGGCAGCTAATGGACGAAACTTTATCAGAAAAAGTTGAAACAGCAGGTATAGATTCGGTACTTGTAAGGTCTGTTCTTACTTGCAAGGCTAAAAATAATGGTATTTGTGCTAAATGTTATGGTAGAGATTTGGCGCGTGGTACTGAAGTTAATGTTGGTGAAGCAGTTGGTGTAATGGCGGCTCAGTCAATTGGTGAGCCTGGTACTCAGTTAACCATGCGTACATTCCATATTGGTGGTGCAGCTCAACGTGGTGTTTTACAATCTACGGCTGAGGCTGCATTTAAATCTAGGATTTTAATTAGAAATAAAAATGTAGTTAAAAATAGCGATGGTATCAATATAGTTGTATCACGCAATACAGAAATTGTTCTACTTGATAACAATGATATTGAAAAAGCAGTACATAGATTGCCGTATGGTGCAAGGCTTCTTGTAGAAGATGGACAAGAAGTTGATAAAGGTACAAAACTTGCTGATTGGGATCCATATACTGTTCCTATTTTGGTAGAAAAAGACGGTATCGTTAGATATACGGATTTACTAGAAAATGTATCTTTTTCAGAAGAAGTTGATGAGGCGACTGGTATATCATCTAAAGTTGTAATTGATTGGCATCAGCATAATAAAAAAGACTCTAAGCTAAAACCACGTATATCTCTAATGGATAAAAAGGGTAATATTGTGGTACTTCCAAATGGTGCTGAGGCCAACTATTATATGCCTGTTGATGCTATCTTAAATGTTGAAGATGGGGGTGAGGTAAGAGCGGGTGATATTATTGCACGTATTCCTCGTGAAACATCTAAAACAAAAGATATTACTGGTGGTCTTCCACGTGTGGCAGAGCTATTTGAGGCACGTAAGCCTAAGGAATTTGCTATTATATCAGAAATAGAAGGGCAGGTTGAATTTGGAAAAGACTATAAATCTAAACGTCGTATTATTATTCGCCCTACCGATGGTGAGGGAGATACCAAAGAATATCTAATACCAAAAGGTAAGCATATTGTTGTACATGAAGGCGATTATGTACGCAAAGGTGATGCTTTGATTGATGGTAATCTTGTTTTACATGATATTCTGGCGGCTCTTGGTGTTGAAGCTATTACACATTATTTGATAAATGAAATACAAGATGTATATAGACTTCAAGGTGTTCGCATAAGCGATAAGCATATTGAGGTTATTGTTCGTCAAATGCTACAAAAAATGGAAATTACTGATCCTGGTGAAACAACTTATTTGGTGGGCGAACAAATAGATAGAGCAGAGCTAGAAGAAGTAAATAATAAAATGCGTGAAGAAAGTAAACAGCCAGCATCTGCAATACCTGTTTTACAAGGGATTACTAAGGCAAGTTTACAAACAAGTAGCTTTATTTCTGCGGCTTCATTCCAGGAAACAACAAGGGTTTTAACAGATGCGGCTGTTAATGGTAAGGTTGATAATTTACGTGGATTAAAAGAAAATGTGATTGTAGGTCGCTTAATTCCTGCTGGTACTGGCGCTGTTGTTCATCGCTTAAAGAAAATTGCAGCTGAACGTGATAAGGTGGCTATGGCTGCAAATCAGGCAATTACAGATTCTGCAGCAGAATTATCAGATGAACCAGCCTTGCTAACAGATAGTTCTGATATTGCAGAAAATGAAATAACAGATGAAGGCAAAACAGCTTCAAATCTTTAATTTTCAGCTAATTTTTATAGAAAAGGCAGCATTTATATGCTGTCTTTTTTTATATATCTATAAAAAAATTATTTTTATTAAAATTAATACTTGACGTATAATTTTAGTATGGTATATTCCCGCTAGTCTTGTAGGGATAGGCTGGTCGTAAGTGGAGAGGAATCTTACACTTAAACGCAGTCTGCTATGTGGCAATGCATACAAAGACATATGACTATCGAATGGAGATGATAGTCAATGGGGCCCAAAAAAAATAACTTGAGGCTCTTTTTGTGTTGCATTATTTGGCTGAATCAGCTATTCAATCAGGACATTGTTAGGATTAATTAATTTATTGTATGGGAAGGGCAAGATATGCCAACGATTAACCAGCTTGTACGTAAAAGAAGAAAGTCAGTTGTTAAGAAAACTAAAACGCCAGATTTAAAGGGAAACCCTCAAAAGCGTGGTGTTTGTGTTCGTGTTTATACAACAACACCTAAAAAGCCTAACTCGGCTTTGCGTAAGGTGGCTCGTGTACGTTTAACTAATAAACGTGAAGTTACAACTTATATTCCAGGTATTGGTCATAATTTGCAAGAGCACGCGGTTGTTTTAGTGCGTGGCGGTCGTAGAAAAGACTTACCTGGGGTTCGCTATACAGTTATTCGTGGCGCTTTGGATACACAGGGTGTTGATAAGCGTAAGCAATCTCGTTCTCGCTATGGTGCGAAGCGACCTAAATAGTTTAATTTTTAGATAAAGGATTTGATTAAAAAATGTCTAGACGTCATAGAGCAGAAAAAAGAGAAGTTCTACCAGATCCCAAATATTTGGATGTTGTGGTGGCAAAGTTTGTTAATGGTTTAATGTTAGATGGTAAGCGCTCTAAAGCGGAGCGTATTTTTTACGGTGCTATGGATTTAATTGAAACCAGAGCAAAACGCAATCCAGTTGAACTTTTTCATGAGGCTTTAAATAATGTTAAACCATCGGTACAGGTTCGCTCAAGACGTGTTGGCGGTGCAACTTATCAGGTTCCAACAGAGGTTCACCCAGCAAAACAGCAGGCTATGGCTATACGTTGGCTTGTTGATGCTGCTAGGAAGCGTTCAGAGAGAACAATGATGGAAAGACTTGCAAAAGAGCTTGAAGATGCGGCAAATGATCGTGGCTCTGCTGTAAAAAAACGTGAAGATACTCATAAAATGGCTGAAGCTAACAAGGCTTTTGCACATTATCGTTGGTAGTAATTAGGGGAAAATAAATGTCAGATAGAACAGCATTAGATAAATATCGCAATATAGGAATTATGGCTCATATTGATGCGGGTAAAACTACCACTACTGAGCGTATCTTATACTATACAGGTAAATCTTATAAAATTGGTGAAGTCCACGACGGTGCAGCCACTATGGATTGGATGGAACAAGAACAAGAGCGTGGTATTACAATTACATCTGCTGCGACTACTTGTTTTTGGAATGATCATCGTGTCAATATTATTGACACTCCTGGTCACGTTGATTTTACCATTGAGGTTGAGCGTTCTTTAAGGGTGCTTGACGGTGCTGTTGCTGTGTTTGACTCTGTTGCGGGGGTTGAACCTCAATCAGAAACGGTTTGGAGGCAAGCTGATAAATATGGCGTTCCTCGTATGTGTTTTGTAAATAAAATGGATAGAATCGGTGCTGATTTTTATCGTTGTGTTGATATGATTATTGATAGGCTAGGCGCTAAGCCACTAGTTGTGCAGTTACCAATCGGGGCTGAATCTGACTTTGCTGGTGTTGTTGATTTAATAAAAATGAAAGCCGTAATCTGGAAAGATGAAAGTTTAGGGGCAGAGTTTGAATATTTGGATATTCCAGCCGACTTAAAAGATAAAGCTGAAGAATATCGTATGGAAATGGTTGAAACTGCGCTAGAGCAAGATGATGAGGCAATGGAGGCTTATCTTGATGGAACAGAGCCTAGCGAAGAAACTCTAAAAAAATGTATTCGTAGAGGTACTATTGCTAGTGAGTTTGTACCAGTTTTGTGTGGTACAGCTTTTAAAAATAAAGGTGTACAACCACTTCTTGATGCAGTGGTTGAATTTATGCCATCACCACTGGATATTGGTGAAGTTAAGGGACAAAAGGTAGATTCAGATGAAGAAGATAGCCGTCCTCCAAGTGATGATGCTCCTTTTTCTGCTTTGGCATTTAAGATTATGAATGACCCATTTGTAGGTAGTTTGACCTTTGTGCGTATCTATTCTGGTACTTTAGATGCGGGAAGTTACGTTTTAAACTCTGTAAAAGGTAAAAAAGAACGTATAGGTCGTATGTTGCTTATGCATTCTAATAATCGTGAGGAAATTAAAAAGGCTTATGCAGGTGATATTGTTGCACTTGTTGGACTTAAGGATACAACAACTGGTGATACTCTATGTGATCCTGCAAAAACTATTGTGCTTGAGCGTATGGAGTTTCCAGATCCAGTGATTGAAATTGCAGTTGAGCCAAAGACAAAAGCTGACCAAGAAAAAATGTCGATAGCTTTGCAGCGTTTGGCAGCAGAAGATCCCTCTTTTAGAGTAAGTGTTGACCATGAAACAGGGCAAACAATTATTAAGGGTATGGGTGAATTACATTTGGATATTATTGTTGATCGTATGCAGCGTGAATTTAAGGTAGGCGCTAATATTGGTGCACCTCAGGTTGCTTATCGTGAGACAATTACAAAGCCAACAGAAGTTGACTATACTCATAAGAAACAATCTGGTGGTTCTGGGCAATTTGCTCGTGTGATTATTCAATTTGCTCCAAGTGAGGTTGGCGCAGGTTACGAATTTGAAAGTAAAATTGTTGGTGGTGCTATTCCAAAAGAATTCATTCCAGGTGTTGAAAAAGGACTTATTTCTGCACAAGAAACTGGGGTTGTTGCTGGTTTTCCAACTATTGATTTTAAGGCAACATTGGTTGATGGTGCGTTCCACGATGTTGACTCATCTGTTCTTGCTTTTGAAATTGCAGCAAGAGCTGCTTTTCGTGAGGGTATGGCACAGGCAGCACCTGTACTGTTAGAGCCTGTAATGAAAGTTGAAGTTGTAACACCAGAAGAATATATGGGGGATATAATTGGGGATTTGAACTCACGACGTGGTCAAGTTTCTGATATGGAATCTAGAGGGAATGCTAAGGTTGTATCTGCTATGGTTCCACTTGCTAATATGTTTGGTTATATTAACACTTTGCGCTCTATGAGCCAGGGACGCGCACAGTACACCATGCATTTTGATCATTATGATCAAGTGCCAAAGGCCGTTGCTGATGAGGTAAAAGAAAAGCTGGCATAGGTTAAATTTACTTTATTAACATAACTTAAGAGGATGATATAAAATGTCTAAGGAAAAATTTGAAAGAACAAAACCACATGTGAATATTGGTACTATTGGTCACGTTGACCATGGTAAAACTACTCTGACTGCTGCAATTACAAAGGTATTGTCAGAAGCACATGGTGGAGAGGCTGTTGATTTTGCAAATATCGATAAGGCTCCAGAAGAGCGTGAACGTGGTATTACAATTTCTACAGCACATGTTGAATATGAAACAGATGGTCGCCACTATGCACATGTTGACTGTCCTGGTCACGCTGACTATGTGAAAAATATGATTACTGGTGCGGCTCAAATGGATGGTGCTATTTTGGTTGTGTCTGCAGCTGATGGTCCAATGCCACAAACTCGTGAACATATCTTGCTTGCTCGTCAGGTTGGTGTTCCATCTTTGGTGGTATTCATGAACAAAGTTGACCAAGTTGATGATGAAGAATTATTAGAGCTTGTTGAAATGGAAATTCGTGAATTACTTAACGAATATAAATTCCCAGGTGATGATATTCCTGTAATTAAAGGCTCTGCATTGGCTGCACTTGAGGGTCGTGATGATGAGATTGGTAAAAATGCTATTTTAGAGCTAATGAAAGCTGTTGATGATTATATTCCAACTCCTGAGCGTCCAGTTGACCAACCATTCTTGATGCCTATTGAAGATGTATTCTCAATTTCAGGACGTGGTACTGTTGTTACAGGTCGTGTAGAGCAGGGTGTTATCAATGTTGGTGATGAAGTTGAAATTATTGGTATTAAAGAAACACAATCAACAACTATTACTGGAGTTGAAATGTTCCGTAAATTACTAGACCGTGGTGAAGCGGGTGATAATATCGGTGCTTTACTTCGTGGAACAAAACGTGAGGAAGTTGAACGTGGTCAAGTATTAGCTCAGCCAGGTTCTATTACACCACATACTAAATTTAAGGCTAAATCTTATATCTTGACAAAAGATGAAGGTGGTCGTCATACTCCATTTTTCACAAATTATCGTCCACAATTCTATTTTAGAACTACAGACGTTACAGGTGTTGTTCAGTTACCAGAAGGTACAGAAATGGTAATGCCTGGTGATGATGTGGAAATGGATGTTGAATTGATTGCTCCTATTGCTATGAATGAGGGTCTTCGCTTTGCTATTCGTGAAGGTGGACGTACAGTAGGTGCAGGTCGAGTGGTATCTATCGTTGAATAATTTAAGTTTGGCTCATCAGAATATCTGGTGAGCCACACTTTAAAAACTTAGAAAGAATGAACAGGATTTAAAAAATGGAAACGCAAAATATACGTGTTGTACTCAGAGCTTACGATCATCGTGTTTTAGATCAATCTACACATGAGATTGTTAATACAGCTAAAAGAACAGGTGCATCTGTTCGTGGTCCTATACCACTACCAACCAGAATAGAAAAATTTACTGTTTTGCGTAGTCCTCATGTGAACAAAAAATCGCGTGAACAATTTGAAACAAGAACACATAAGAGAATGCTTGATATAGTTGAACCTACACCGCAGACAATTGATGCTTTGATGAAGTTGGATTTGGCAGCGGGTGTGGATGTTGAAATAAAACTACATGAAAGAGCAGCTTAATTTTTGAATTAAATTTGGAAAAGGTTTTATAAAGTAAGGATAATAAAAAGATGCGTACAGGATTGATTGCACAAAAGCTTGGTATGACAAGGATGTTTGATGAAAGTGGACATCATGTACCGGTTACAGTTTTGAAAGTTGATAATTGTCAAGTTATCTCTGTTCAAACGAAAGAAAAGAACGGCTATGTATCTCTGCAGTTAGGTGCTGGAGAGCGCAAAGTTAAAAATATATCTAAACCTGTGCGTGGTCACTATGCTAAGGCAAAGGTTGAGCCTAAGGCAAAGTTGATGGAATTTAGAGTAAGCGAAGATGCTGTCATTAAAGTTGGCTCAACACTTTTAGCAAGCCATTTTATTGTGGGGCAAAAAGTTGACGTTAGCGGTATTAGTATTGGTAAAGGTTTTGCTGGTGCTATGAAACGTTGGAATTTTGCTGGTCTGCGTGCTACGCATGGTGTATCGGTTTCTCACCGCTCACATGGTTCTACTGGTCAATGTCAAGACCCTGGTAAAGTTTTCAAGGGTAAAAAGATGGCGGGTCATATGGGGGCTAGAAACTGCACAGTTCAAAATTTACAGGTTGTTTCCGTAGATGAAGATAAGGGATTGATTTTTGTAAAAGGTGCTGTACCTGGCGCTAAGAAATCTTGGGTTACGATCAAAGATGCTGTTAAGCAAGAAGCACCTAAAGAAGCTCCTTTTCCAGCAGGTTTTAAAGCAGTAGAAGAAAAAATAGCTGTTAAGCCTGTAGAGGAAAAGAAAGATGAAACTCCTAAGGCTGAAAATACAGCTAAAGAGGTTTCTGGTGAAAAAAAAGAAGAAAAAAAGGAAGATAAATAATTTTATTTATATCTTGTAGAACTTTTAGGAAAGGAAAAAGCGATGAAAGTCGCCGTGAAAAGTTTAGAAAATAAAAAAGTTGGGGACATTACTCTTAGTGATGATGTTTTCGGAGTTGATGTAAAAGCTGATATATTACATAGTGTAGTAAATTGGCAGTTAGCTAAGCGTCGTGCTGGTACTCACAAGGTTAAAACTATCAGTGAGATTAGTGGTACGGGTAAAAAGCCGTTTAGACAAAAAGGCACAGGTAATGCAAGACTTGGTTCTCTGCGTGGTACACAGCAACGTGGTGGACAAACAGTTCATGGTCCTGTAGTGCGCTCACATGCTTTTGATTTGCAAAAGAAAGTGCGTAAATTAGCTTTAAAAATGGCATTATCGACAAAACAAGCAGCTGGAGAGTTACTTGTAGTTGACGCAGCTAAGGCAAAAACTCATAAAACAAAAGATATCGCTGTTAATTTGAAAAAAATGGATATGTCTTCAGTTTTATTTATTGATGGCGACAATATAGATGAAAATTTTTCTAAAGCTATTAGAAATATACCAAATATTGATATCTTACCGCAACAAGGAGCTAATGTTTATGATATTTTAGGACATGATAAATTAGTTTTAACTAAAGATGCGGTTGCTAAATTGGAGGAGCGTTTAAAATGAGTAAGACTAAAAAGAAAATGGCGACCCCACGTATGTACGATATTATAAAGTCACCTGTTATAACTGAGAAAGCTGCTATGGGTTCTGAATATGGACAGGTTACTTTTAGGGTTGCTATGGACGCAACTAAGCCAGAAATTGTAGATGCTGTTCAAACAATTTTTGGGGTAAAAGTGAAATCAGTTAATACTTTAAGACAAAAGGGTAAGACTAAGCGTTTTAAAGGTTATATGGGGCAACGTAGTGATTATAAAAAAGCTATGGTTACGCTTGAAGATGGGCAAACCATCGATATTACAGCGGGTGTAAAATAAATTAAATAGGATTAATTGTTCTTTGATAAAGGGTACGAACAATGGCATTAAAAAATTATAAACCAAGAACACCAAGCACTCGTCAATTGGTAACAGTTGACAGAAGTGAATTATGGAAGGGTAAGCCAGTTAAATCTTTAACTGTGGGCTTAACAAAAACAGGTGGTAGAAATAACCAAGGTCACATTACTACGCGTCATATTGGCGGTGGTCATAAGCGTAAATATCGCTTGATTGATTTTAAACGTCGTAAAATGGATATGGAAGCGGTTGTAGAACGTATTGAATATGATCCTAATCGTACAGCATTTATTGCTTTGATAAAATATGCAGATGGTGAGCTTTCTTATATTTTAGCACCACAAAGACTTGCTGCAGGTGATAAGGTTATTGCATCTGAAAAAGCTGATATTAAGCCTGGTAATGCTATGCCTCTAAAAAATATTCCAGTTGGAACAATTGTTCATAACGTGGAATTAAAACCTAGAAAAGGTGGACAGCTAGCACGTTCTGCTGGTAGTTATGTACAATTAGTTGGTCGTGATAGTGGTTATGCTCAAATTAAATTAACCTCTGGTGAGCTTCGTATAGTTCGTGGTGAATGTATGGCAACCATAGGTGCTGTATCTAATACAGATCATAGCAATATTAACCTTGGTAAGGCTGGTCGTAACCGTTGGTTGGGTCGCCGTCCTACTGTACGTGGTGTTGTTATGAATCCTGTTGATCATCCACATGGTGGTGGTGAAGGTAAGACTTCTGGTGGTCGTCATCCTGTTACTCCTTGGGGTAAGCCAACGAAGGGTGCACGTACTCGTAAAAATAAAACAACTGATAAATATATTTTACGTCGTCGTAACGCTAAGCGTGGTGGACGCGGTTAAGAAAGGAATTAAAAGATGGCACGTTCAGTTTGGAAAGGTCCTTTTGTTGAAAGATATGTGTTGAAAAAAGCACAGGCTGTCAAAGAAAGTGGTCGCAATGAGGTAATTAAGATATGGTCTAGAAGATCTATGATTATGCCTCAATTTGTGGGCCTTACTTTTGGAGTATATAATGGACAGAAATTTATACCAGTTTTGGCAACAGAGGAAATGATAGGACATAAATTTGGTGAATTTGCACCTACACGTACTTATTACGGTCATGGTGTAGATAAAAAAGCGAAGAGGAAATAGAAAAATGGGTAAATTAGCCAATAAACCTCGTATTTCAGAAAATGAAGCGATTGCAAGGGCAAAACATATTAGGGTTAGTCCACAGAAGCTTAATCTTGTTGCGGGTCTTATTCGTGGTAAAGATGTGGCACATGCTTTACTTGATTTGGAATTTTCTAAACGTAGAGTGGCAAAACAAGTAAAAGAGGTTTTGGAAGCTGCAATTGCCAATGCTGAAAATAATCAAGGTCTTGATGTTGATAACCTGTATATCAAGGAAATTAGTGTAGGTAAGGCGTTGGTTATGAAAAGATTTCGTGCAAGAGCTCGTGGTCGTGGTGCTAGAATTATGAAACCTTTTAGTAATTTGCGTATTGTTGTTTGTGAGAAAAGTGAATAATTGAGATTTAGTTTATAGAAAAGAGTGTTTAAGGAGAGAAAAATATGGGTCAAAAAGTAAGCCCGATAGGACTTAGATTAGGCATTAACCGTACATGGGATAGCCGTTGGTATGCGGATAAGGACTATTCAGATAAGTTAATAGATGATTTAAAGTTAAGAGATTATTTATTTACAACTCTAAAGCCTGCTGGAATATCAAGAGTTTTGGTTGAAAGAGCAGCTTCTAATACTAAAGTTACTCTTTACACAGCTCGCCCAGGTGTAATTATTGGTAAAAAAGGCGCAGATATTGAAAGATTACGTAACCAAATTTCTAATAAAATAGGTGGAGATGTTTCTTTGAATATTATTGAAGTACGTAAGCCAGAAGTTGATGCTAAGCTTGTTGCTGATGGTATATCTCAACAATTAGAACGTCGTGTTTCTTTTCGTCGTGCGATGAAAAGAGCTGTACAATCTGCTTTACGTATGGGAGCTCTAGGTATCAGGGTTAATTGTGCAGGACGTTTAGGTGGTGCAGATATCGCTAGAACTGAATGGTATCGTGAGGGACGTGTTCCTTTACATACTCTAAGAGCAGATATTGATTATGGTAC
>JALTWL010000308.1 GCA_027047045.1 Micavibrio sp. | reverse complement strand
GAGAGGAAAATAACCCCATCAAAAACATCAATACAAAATAAGCAACAATGGAAAGTAAAATAGTAATTTGTGTTGATGACATATATCCAACTCATATTTATGGTTAATTACATAGACACCATAATTCTATAAAAATTTATATCATAGCAAAAGTTTAATTTTTAGAAATATCTCGCAACAAATGTTGAAAATGCACCCTATTAAAAACATCGCTTGGTTGTTTTTTATAGCCATGTTGCAGTAAGTTTTCTCGTTCAAGATAGTTTTTCAATCCAGGAATATCTCCTATTTTTTTCCATTGCAAAGCAGAAAGATTTTTTTTACCTATCCAGCTTATATCCATATCTTTATTTTTATATTTCATCAAAATTCTATCTAACTTTTCTAGAGCCATATGTTCTGAGGCTGCGCCTCTTGCATCATTTCTAAACCACTGGCAGTAAGATTCTTCTAATGCACGTCTAAGGCCGTACATATTCTTGGCACTGCCATTTTCAGCCTGTGTTTTTTCAAAAGCAATCGCAACATCAGCATTATCACCAATTAGCCACTGCCGCCAAGGATTTGAATTACCTTTTTCTTTTAATTCCCAACAAATAAGTGTTGTAAATACAACAGCATCAGCCTCGGCTGACCGACATAGATGCAATAAATCCTTAACAGCCAGCTCAGGATTAAAAATATTTCCACGATTGTAATGCCAAGCTTTTCTAAGACCGTAGGCAAGCGCAATTATTAGCTCTGACATTCGCCTTTTATATATATCTTCATTAAAAATATGATTTTGAGCAGGTATATCTAAAATATTTTTATCTTCATAAAAAATAGACTGTTCATTAAGCAGTAAAGTATCAAAACGAATATTAACACCCGATTTAGCGCAATATTGTAGCAACAATTCTGCAATATGGCTTTTTCTCATAAACGAAAGAGCCTGTCTTAAATAAATTTCAGATAATTCTGTATTATCACCAATTTCAGAATTTAGTAACTTATCAAGAGATACTCCATTTTCATGAAAATACTGTTCTTCTAATAATTCTAGTGTGTAATTATTCATATCCCTATACCCATTTTGAACTATTAGACATAGCAGTGTTTTTCTTTCCAACAATTTATGTCAATAATATTGACAGGGGACATGGCTGTATTTTGCATCATTTCCCTTTCTCTGGCTTGAAAGCTACGTTCAAATTTAATAAACCAAAGGAAATTAGCATTAGACCTATCTTCAACAACACTATATTCACGGTCAGTTGGTGCCTTATAGCCAGATAAAGCCATATAATTTTTACCATGTGGCATATTGGCAAATCCATAAAGTAGCTGCCCATCTAATTCTTTGCTATCTTCTGATTTTTCAACTGCATAATCATCTAATAACATTTGATGAATTATTTGCTTGTCATAGAATCTAACGCGTTCTTCTGCAAACCACATATCATATGCTCGCCTTGCAGCACTGCCATTATTTAAAGAGCGAAAATCACTTTTAGCTTGCATTTCAAAACATCTAGCAATATCTGCATTAGAAGAAAATAATAAATGTTCCCAAAGTTCATTTTCTCCAACAAGTTTTAATTCCCAAGCAATACGAATGCTTATCATTGTAATATCGGCTTGCTGAGCTCTATTAAGTAAAACAGCTTCATCTGGTTTATATTCAAGCGGATTAAACAAAACTCCACGAATATGTTGCCAACTTCTTCTAAGTTCACGAATTAAGTGAACCATAATAACCATTTTGGGTTGATTAGGATTTAAAGTTATCAATTTATCTTTTGCATAGAATTGAGAAATAGCAATTTGATTATCAAATGCAATAGAAATATCTTTATTTCTAATATCTTCTAAAAAAGCCTCACCAGTTCGACTTTTTGTAAGTAGTTCTTTTAGTTCTGCCAAAATATTATCACCATCAGAGGGCAAAATTCTATCAAACATATTTTGATTTAAATGCCACTCTAAAGTTCCTCTATGAGCAAGACCAGCACCGCCACCACCAGCACGCAAATAACTCGTTCTTTTTTTGAAATTATCTAACTTAGGCTTTCTCGTAGTTTCCTTATTTGTATCATCTGTATGTTTTGCCATTTCTTATCTACACCCTTGTAATTGTTTTTTTAATTTTTTTACTCTTTCAATTTTTACTTTCTTTCTAGAAACTACAAATTAGACTGATTCTGTCTGTGTATAATTCTATCTTGTCATGTAGATAGTTAATTTTTTTTTGACACTAGGCAAAATTTGCCTATTTGGCCTAAAAAAGATAGAATCTTACAAGATTATGTAATATAATAGTGCTACTGTTAATAAATAATAAAGGAAATTGATAAGAATCACGTTCATGATAAAAATAGAATCGGTTGTATTTATAATATTTATATTATTCTCTTTACTTAAGGCAGAAAAAGTTTCTGCTTGTGAAATAGAATCTAAAAACATATGGCAACCACCAGAATATATAAAAATTAAAAAACTAAACTGTAATGAAGACATATATAAATTAGAAGAAGAACTAATATTAAATGGGTTTGCCATTGTTTACCCTAGTCATGATGAAATAAGGCAAGTCAAGCTACTTACTCTGGAAAAGATAGCTCGTAATCGTAATTTGGGGATTTGGAGCGAAGATAAATATAAAATTAAATCTGCAAAAGATAATTTACAACAATATATGGAGAGCTTTCAAATAGTAAAGGGTAAAATATTAAAAGCTACATTAAAGAAAGGGAATTTATATCTAAATTTTGGTAATAATTGGCGCAATGATTTCACTATTAGAATAGAGCAAAAATATATCAAAAATTTTCAAAATAAAGGATTTTATCCAAGAAAATGGCAAGATAGAGAAGTAATAGTCAGAGGCTGGCTAGAAAAATATAATGGTGCGATGATAACTGTAACTAGCCCAGTTCAAATACAGCTGTTAAACTAGTTAAGAGGCATTAACAAATGCTTTGAATATATTTAAATGAGCATCTTCAGTTGAATTTATCAAATATTCTGGGTGCCATTGTAGCCCAATTGCAAATGATTTATTTTTAACTTCTATTGCTTGGATACAGCCATCAGCAGAGCTAGCACAAACTATTACATCACTGCCAACAGTAACCAATGCTTCTCTGTGGGCTGTATTAACAGGTAAAATATCTTTTTTGACAATATTATATAATTTTGTATTTTTTTCGATGGCAACGTCATAAGCAAAATTCTCAGGATTACGCCCATCTAATTTATGAATTATATCTGTGTTTAAATATGATTGAACATCTCCTGTCATTTTACAGCCTAAAATACCACCTAATTGTTGCATACCTTGACATATGCCTAACACTGGTTTGTCAGCCTTTAAAAAAGCTTTTAGTAGTTCTAATTCAAATTTAACTCTAGGCGACATATTATAAGGGCTGCCAGTTTTTTGTTCTTCTTTGACATACCATTCCAATGGTGAGGCACATTCACCACCAGGAGATAGAAAACCGTCGCATATTGATACTATTTCTTTTATTCTTTTATTGTCATATGGTATCCCAAACGCAATAGCGCCCGCCTTAGATATAGCGTTAAAATAGTGAGTTCTAATAGCATAATATTCCCTCGCTGAAAAGCTACCAGAGTTTTCCCAATCCATAGTAATGCCAATTATAGGTATATTTGTCATTTATATTTTTTTACTTTTTTTTAGTTTTTTTTATCCAGCCACCACCAATTATGCGTGTTCCAATATAACATACACAAGCCTGCCCTGTAGCAATACCAAATTGGGGCTCGTCTAATATAACATATGTTTCTTTATTATTTTGAAATAATTTTGCTTTTGCTTTTTTTTGAGTAGAGCGGAGTTTTACTTCAACCTCAATATTATTTACTGGCATGTCAACCAACCAATTACAATCATCAATATAGACAATATCTTTTGCTAAGGCAGCGTATGGACCAACAATTACCTCATTTTTGTTAGCGTCTATATCAGTAACATATATAGGTTCATTATTTTCAATAACACCTCCACCAATACCAAGTCCACGTCTTTGCCCAATGGTATAATATATTACTCCCTTATGAGTTCCAATTATTCGCCCATCTATATGAACTATATTACCAGATTTGACAGCATGAGGACGCATTTTTTTGACTATATCAGCATAACCGCCTTCTGGTACAAAACATATATCTTGGCTATCTGGCTTATCTGCAACACAAAGCCCAAGTTTTTTTGCTTTTTCTCTAGTTTTACTTTTAGGCATGCCACCTAATGGAAATCTTAAAAAATCTAGCTGTTCTTGGGTTGTAGCAAATAAAAAATAGCTTTGGTCTTTACCATCATCAGCCACAGCCTCATGTAGTTCTGCTATACCCATATCATTAACAATACGTCTTATATAATGCCCAGTTGCCATAGCATCAGCATCTAAGTCTTTTGCCATTTTTAGTAAATCATTAAATTTAACCGTTTGATTACAACGAATACAAGGAATTGGTGTTTCACCTTTTAAATAACTATCAACAAAATCATTAATCACGCTATCTTGAAATTTACTTTCATAGTTAAGTACATAATGTTTAAAACCATATTCCTCAGCAATGCGTTTAGCATCATAAATATCACGTCCAGCACAACAAGCACCCTTCTTGTTGGTAGCTTTGCCGTGATCGTATAGTTGCATAGTGATGCCTATTACTTCATAGCCTTCTTCATGTAGCATTACAGCTGTTACAGAGCTATCAACCCCACCAGACATCGCAACTACAATTCTAGTTTTTTCTATTGCTTTGTCTATACCCATAGAGTTCATTTTTAAAGAACCTCTTTACCAGCTTCTAGGCGCTGTTGGCAAGGCAACTATAATACCGTCTAAATCTTCAGTCATTATAACTTGACAACAAAGTCTTGAGCTTTTTGTTAAATCAAATGCCATATCAAGCATATCTTCTTCATCTTCACTTATATCATCTAATTTTTTATACCAATCAGGCTCAACACTAACATGGCAGGTAGCACAAGCAAGACAGCCTCCACAAGCTCCCTCCATTTCAATATTGTTTTTCTGTGCAATCTCCATAATTGACAGCCCTAAGGGTGCATCAACTTTTGTACGAGTACCATCTTTTTCAATAAAAGTTATTTTTGCCATTATTTATACCTCATATTTAAAAATAGCCCGCAGAGTTTATAACACAAAATATAAATATTGACAATCCAAATAACTTAACTTATTGTATATGCATAATTCTAGGATTGGTTGTTTGAATATATTATTTTATTTTAAAGTTAATTTGGTGAGCTATGGAACCTACATTGCCTTGGTATATATATAATTTAAAAGAAGAAGCACAAAAAAAAGAAATACTGACAAGATTTTTTTATGAATTTTTATTTGGCAATGATTTGGAATGGATAGAATATGCAAGATATGACAAAAATATAGATTTAAATTCATCTTATAAAATTGTTAATGGTGAAACACCCCTTACTTTTGCTGTAAAATATGCTAATAACAAAAATCGAGATAAAATTATAAATTTACTACTATCACCAGCACATATCTTGGTTAATCGTGTAAATGAAAATAAAGAAACTGCCCTACATATTGCAATTAAGTTAGATGATGCTGAAACATTTATTAAGCTACTTTATAAATATGCAAATTTAGATATAAAAAATAAAGATGGTTTTAGCCCGCTTGACTTGCTTTATCAAAATAATTGCCCAAATATAATAGCCAGAATTAAAGAAACTCCACCAAATTGGTTAGTAAAAGATGATAGCTATCATAGATTATTAAAAGCCACTAAAGATTCTAGCTCTAAGCAACCAGCTGTAGAATTAAGTAAGAAATATAATTTACAAAAATCAAACCATATCTCTAAAATTACTTATAAAAAATTTACAAGGGAATTCAAAGACGCATGCCAAGAACAAAATGATAGTAAAATAATAGAGTTAATAGAAAAATATGATATTGATATTCATACTAATAATAACTTTCCTCTGCGGTGGACAGCAAAAAATGGTTGTGATGGGTCTGTAAAATGGTTAATTTCTAAAGGCGCAGATATACATGCATGGAAAGATGAAGCATTATTTTGGGCAGTAGAATATAAGCATGGCAGTACGGCAGAAATATTACTTACACATGGTGCAAACCCTTTTGCAAGAGGTAAAAAAGATTTCAAAGAACTACAAGCAAGACTAATATATCTAAAAAATCCTAATAGAGAGATTTTAAAAACTACATTTAATATATTAGAGAAAAATATGCATAAACTTCAAAATGCAAAATTTAAAAAATAGTTATAATAAAAAATACTTTCCACCTGCGCACAAATTATTATACCACAATATATAGCCCACACTGGCAAAATAAGAGCAATTATTGATTTAAGAATGACCTATTAACTCAAAATAGATAAAGATTAAGCAGCTTGAGAAGAAATAAAACTATCAGTTAGTACCGCATCCACCATAAGATTTATTTGCTTTTTCAATTTATCATTAATAGGTCTTAGCTGTAAGACAACCCCCCTGCTATCTTTCCTTAAAAAACTCCCAACATGCCGTACAGTCATGATGTCATCACCATGCTTAAGTCTTAAAGTTAAATTTACCTTATCACCAATGACCGGTATATTATTGGTATCAATTAACACCCCCCCGTAAGACCAATCAATCACTGGGAATTCTACTCCATTAACATAGGCAACCATATTATTACCTTCTAGCCTAACGTGAGCCCGACTATTAGGCATAGTATCACCTAAATCTTTACCTCCCAATAAATATGATATTGTTCTTTTTATCATTATTATTATATACCTCATTTTATCTCCCCCATTTTATTTATGTAATTTTATTGTTTTTAAATTACAAAATCATTATAATTTCTACTAGACTTACATGTCAAGTTAGAGGGAGTATTTAGTTATTTACAACCACAATCAGATTTTTTAGATATTCCTGCCCCCCTCATTTTTCTTTCAGTATCTAAATGGATTTTATCAAAATCACTGTCTAAGTTGTCTTTTAGCTTTTTAAATTCAGATATTATATCTCTATTTAATTTATTAAGTTTTTTATTTGCTTGACTGCTAATTTTGTTTAAAGATTTTGCAAATTCACTGTCTAAATTTTTTAATATAGATTTTTTCTTAACCATAAATAAAATCCTCAGTTATAAATAAAAATAATACTATCTCACAACCTTTTGTATATTATTTAAAATTAAAAGTCAATAAAAATATAGCAATAAGCTATGTAAAATGCTATTTTATACCAAATATGCTTAAATTTAAGCCATATTTTTTAATAACGATAATGTTCTGGTTTGTAAGGTCCTTCTACATTCAAACCCAAATATTTTGCTTGTTTTTCCGTCATTTTTGTAAGTTTTGCACCTATTTTATCAAGATGCAGTCTTGCGACTTTTTCATCTAAATGTTTAGGTAGAACATAAACTTTATTTTCGTAAGTTGCGCTATTTTGCCACAGCTCTATTTGAGCCAATACTTGGTTAGTAAAAGATGCACTCATAACAAAACTTGGGTGTCCTGTGGCGCAACCTAAATTCACCAGTCTGCCCTCAGCCAGTAAAATAAGACGTTTGTCATCAGGAAAGATAATTTCATCAACTTGTTCTTTAACATTTTCCCATTTATATTGCCTTAGAGCTTCTACCTGTATTTCATTATCAAAATGACCGATATTGCAAACAATGGCTCTATCTTTCATAGCTTGCATATGTTCAAGAGTAATAATATCAATATTACCAGTTGTAGTTACAAAAATATCACCAATTGGGGCAGCGTCTTCCATAGTTACAATTTCGTAGCCTTCCATTGCCGCCTGCAAAGCACAAATTGGGTCAATTTCTGTAATAAGAACCCTTGCTCCTTGATTTTTAAGTGAGGCAGCAGACCCCTTACCAACATCGCCATAACCACAAACAACAGCCACTTTACCTGCAATCATAACATCTGTTGCACGTTTAATGCCATCAACTAAACTTTCACGACAACCATATAAATTATCAAATTTGGATTTAGTAACACTATCATTAACATTGATAGCAGGGACTTTTAATTCATCTTTTTTTGCCATTTCGTATAGTCTGTGAACCCCAGTCGTAGTTTCCTCAGATATTCCCTTAACATCTTTAAGTAATTCTGGGTATTTATCATGCATTAGAAGTGTTAAATCACCACCATCATCTAAAATAAGGTTAGGTGTCCAGCCATTTGGTCCTTGTATAGTTTGCTCAATACACCACCAAAATTCATCTTCACTTAATCCTTTCCAAGCAAATACAGCTATTCCTTGCTCAGCCATAGCAGCGGCTGCGTGGTCTTGGGTGGAAAAAATATTGCAAGAAGACCAACGAACTTCTGCCCCTAGCTCTACCAAAGTTTCAATTAAAACAGCTGTTTGTATAGTCATATGCAAACAGCCCGCAATTCTTGCGCCTTTTAGTGGTTTTTGTCCTGCATATTCTTCTCTAATTGCCATTAGCCCTGGCATTTCAGTTTCTGCAATTGCAATTTCTTTATGTCCCCAACTGGCAAGATTTATATCTTTTACTTTAAAATCTGTATTATTTGTATCAATTTTTTGCTCTGCCATAGTCATAAATATACTCCTAAATTACTTTATTAATAACGACTATTTATTAAACAGGCTAATATATCTAGTTGCAAGATATAATTTTAACTTTATGAATGCGCAATCTCATAAATCGCAATTGCCGCCGCATTGGATACGTTGAGGCTTTTAATTTTACCTTTTGCTGGAAGTTTTGCCAAAATATCACAATTTTTCGCAGTTAATTGTCTAATTCCCTCACCTTCTGCGCCCAAAACCAATGCAACTCCCTTATAAGAGTTAAAATTTTTATCTTTAACAATATCTGCAAGCTCAATTTTACCCCTTTCATCTAGCCCTACACACAAAATATCGTATTCTT
>JALTWL010000307.1 GCA_027047045.1 Micavibrio sp. | reverse complement strand
CCAACAACAATAACATCATATATTTTTTTAATATCAGACATTTATTTAAAAAATTTCCCACTTATTTATATTTTTATGTTATAATGGTTATATGAAAATAGAAAAATATGCAAGAAAAAGGTGATGCCATGCAAAAAGAAAATAGAGAATTTGTTGAATTACTGCCAAAAGTAGTTAAAGAATATTTTTTAGATTCCATTGATGAAAGGCTACATGAGTATGCAAATCAACATTTACATGCTATCGAAGTTGCTGCAAATGAGCTACTTGGCCATCACCTAGATTTTGAAATGGATAGAATAGACGCGCAAATGTCAAACAATCCTGTAAAAGAAGAAGAAAGATTGAGCATAATTTATGCTTATCATCATGATTTTGGATTAGCAAAAAAATCTTTTAAAGATGCAGAAAAAGAACTTTTAAAATTAAACCCAAAAACAGCACAACAAGTGGTCTTGCATATTGCTGAGATGGTAAATAAAAAGCATATAGAAATAAAGGCTACAAACTCATTTATGTCTTCTATTAGTGTGCCAAAACATATACACTAGTTATTAGAATTATAACTTTTAATTAGGATTTAATCTTCAAGTGAATAAAAAACTCCCATCTGAGGAAGAAATTTTGGCCTTTATAAAAGAAGGCACAACCACAGCTACAAAGCGTGAGATTGCTCGCGCCTTTTCTATAAAAGGGGTAGAGGCAAGAAGCGAGCTAAAAAAAATACTAAAAAAGCTAGTAAAATCTGGCTCTATTGTAAGAAATGCTAAAAAAGCCTATGAATTACCAAATTCTCTCCCGCATGTTTTAACTGTTAAATTTTTAGGCATAGATTACGATAGAAATATGTGGATAGCAGAGCCTGAAAAATGGAACGGAAAAAGCAGAGCACCTAGAATTTTTGTAAAACCCAAAAGACAAGTAAAAAACCCAAGCTCAACAAGAGCTTTAATTAGAGTTAAAAAAATATCTAACAAAGAATATTTAGGACATATAATAAAGCATTTTGATAGCAAAAAAGATAAAAAACAAAATGAAGAAATCATTGGAGTTATAACCCTTTTATCTGATAAATCTGCTGTTCTTACTCCTGCCACACGTGAGAGAAATGCCTCTATTCAAATAAAAGAAAATAATTTAAATGGTGCAAAAAGTGGTGATTTAGTAATTGCAAAAAGAATAAATAGATATGATGTGAAAGTATCAAAAATTTTAGGTAAAGAAGACGACCCTAACTTACTTAGCTTAATTGCAATTTATCAACATAATATACCACATAAATTTCCAGAGGACGTAGTAAAAGCAACTGAAAAAATGACACTTCCCAACAAAGATGAAAAACGAGAAGATTTGCAAAAAATTCCCCTAGTTACAATAGATGGCAAAGATGCAAAAGATTTTGATGATGCCGTATTTGCTGAGCCTTGTAATAAAGAAAAAAACAAAGGCGCTATTTGGCATATTATTGTTGCTATTGCTGATGTTTCTTACTACGTAAGACCAAATACTGAATTAGACAAAGAGGCTTTAAAAAGAGGTAATTCAACTTATTTTCCTGACAGAGTAGTTCCTATGCTGCCTGAGAAATTATCTAACGATTTATGCTCTTTAAGACCAAATCAACTAAGAGCCTCTCTTGCTGTACATCTTTGGATAGATGAGGAAAGTAATTTGCTAAACTATAAATTTACTCGCGCAATTATAAAATCAAAGGCTCGCCTCACATATGAAGAAGTAGAAGAAGCAATAAAAGGAAACCCAAATAGCAAAATAAAATCTATCAAAGAGCATATAGATAATTTATACAAAGCATATAAAA
>JALTWL010000306.1:289-1819 GCA_027047045.1 Micavibrio sp. | reverse complement strand
ATCTCCCAAAACGCTCATTTTGCCGATCGATTCTCCACATTTTTGAAAAACCAAAAATCCCTAAAATGGGGCATTTTAAGCAAAAATTCAGCAAACTTTGCCCATTCTATAAGGGTGATTTTCCACATTTTCGCAAGCTCTTTGAAATTTCGGTGTTTGACGCTATGGAAAAGAAAAAAAAGTGTATAATCACTTTGCCGATTTTTCGGCCCTTTTTACCCCTCTTTCGAGGGGAGTTGTTTCGAGACACGCGAGCAGCCCAATTACAAACAATATATCCATTACTCACTCCCTTTTTACCCCTCTTTCGAGGGGAGTTGTTTCGAGACACATTCATCCTCCTTTTGTTTTTTTTTGTGAAACAGGCGCTTTTTACCCCTCTTTCGAGGGGAGTTGTTTCGAGACCCAAAAGATATGACGACCTCCCATTGGATTGTCATCAGTTACTTTTTACCCCTCTTTCGAGGGGAGTTGTTTCGAGACGCTTGCCTTGAAAAGTAGTTTCGTTTCTTTTTCCTTTCTGCTTTTTACCCCTCTTTCGAGGGGAGTTGTTTCGAGACTTATTATTTAGTTTCTTTTGAACCTCTGAAAGCGTCATACTTTTTACCCCTCTTTCGAGGGGAGTTGTTTCGAGACTTTATCCATCTTTTTCCACCGCGCGCCTTTGGAGGCTGCGCAGCTTTTTACCCCTCTTTCGAGGGGAGTAGTTTCGAGACTCTGCCAATTAAGTCCTATATTTACCCAATCATTAATTTGGTCTTTTTACCCCTCTTTCGAGGGGAGTAGTTTCGAGACTGTGTTCGAGTTTGTGCCATTTTTTGCTCCTTTTGTTTTTCTTTTTACCCCTCTTTCGAGGGGAGTTGTTTCGAGACATAATGACATGCAATCGTTGAGACTTTTGAGCCAATTCTTTTACTTTTTACCCCTCTTTCGAGGGGAGTTGTTTCGAGACGGAGACGATTACATGATTCCTCCTTTCACCCCTCTCGCTTTTTACCCCTCTTTCGAGGGGAGTTGTTTCGAGACCTAAGTTTTTTTATCCCCCATACAAATAAACATAAAACTTTTTACCCCTCTTTCGAGGGGAGTTGTTTCGAGACAAATATATGAGCGCCTCGCTCGCAAGGTCTTCTACATCGGCCTCATCTTTTTACCCCTCTTTCGAGGGGAGTAGTTTCGAGACGACCTTTCGGATTCGCGTCCCTGTTGTAAGCGTAGCTTCCCCAGCTTTTCACCCCTCTTTCGAAGGGAGCCTATTTTGGTATATTGGTGTATTGGCGAAAATCTGAGACCGGAGATTAACCGCTAATGACCAATGACTAATTACCAATGCCTCATCTCTCCTACTCCACTTTCTTCCCTTTTTCTCATTGAACTTCTCCCAATAACCACATTGCATCTCCTCTTTTTTCGCTCTTTGACACTACAGAAAAAGGAGTCAAAAATGCTCAACAGACCCAAAACCCACGACATCGAGATCGTAGAGAAGCAGTTCGTAGATCTAGAGCGTAGTTGGAGATATCACTAACG
>JALTWL010000306.1:0-279 GCA_027047045.1 Micavibrio sp. | reverse complement strand
CAACGACTGGGATTTCTAACCCCTACCTGCCTGCGATGGCGAGGTGAGCGGGGAAATGAACCCGCTCTTTATCTTGGAGAAAGGAGGAAATATGCGTCTCGTACGATTCGCTATAAAGCTCTTGCTTAGAAAATTTCCATAACGACGGGTTTCGGCCCCTCTTTGTATATACGTTTTATTTCTTCGATTTGGCTATCAAATTTTTGAATATTTTTTCGAGCATCCATCCCATCCCAAAACCTACGATAAGTACGGCAAAGAACGAAATGACCGCCGATA
>JALTWL010000305.1 GCA_027047045.1 Micavibrio sp. | reverse complement strand
TTTCTTACACACACACACACACACACACACACACACACACACACACACACACACACACACACACACACACACACCTTCCATTTTCCTCCTTGATTTACTCTATGACACCATCAATAATTATTTTTATTAATTCAAAAAGAATGCATTTATATATATTAAAAATATTCTAATGTAAAATATGTCGACCGCTGGGAGGAGGGAGATGCACCAAAAATATGAGCAAATTACGTCTATTCAAAAAGAGAAAGGTACATTGACCACTTGGTATAGAACTTATTAAGATTGTTCCTACTAAAATATATGGATTTCTCCACTGCATATCTTTGCTTGACTTCATTTTGGAAATGAATAATATTTAACAGAGCCATTTTCACCTTAGATTTATATATATAATATTTGGCCAATAATAGTAACAGGTCAAACACATTGTCTGTTTTAACGTTATCCTTGTATCCAAATATCACCAGCTCAGGACTAAGTTTCCAGTTATTTACATGTTTACAGCATTTCAATAACCAATTTAAAAAATCATTCCAAAATCTTTGTACAATTTTGCATTCCCAGAATAGATGTATTATAGATTCTTTTTCATCATGACAGAAAGTACATGTTTCACTGTCAACAAGTTTTAATTTATATGCAAAACTATTAGTAGTTAATATTCTATGCGATATTCTATATTGGAACCATCTAAGTTTTATTTCTTGTGTGGTAACAAATGGTTTCAAGTAAATAGTATGCCAATTTAGTTCGGAAACAAAATGATTTTGCCACTTAAACATTGCAGAATTAGGCATCTTAGATAATATTAGTGTGTAATAATATAACTTAGAACCCTTTTGGACAGAGCAAAGTTTTCGTTGAATTGGAGAATCATCTAGCGGAATATTTGTTTCTATTTTCTTACATTCCGTTTTACTAAGGTAAGCTTTAAGTGAATTAATAACCCCTTGATATTCTAAAAAAGACACGTTTAATTCGTACAAATTATTAAATTGAGATAAAGAAAGAAAGTTTCCATTTTTATCAACAAGATCACATATTTGTCCAACACCTTTTGCAAGCCATTTCTTTTTCAGAAAGGATTTGTTATTAATTTTTATACTGGAGTTATAAAACACTGGTTCTGATAAGAAGTCTTGAAAAGATGACACTTTAATTAATGACGAAAAATCTCGGAATGCAAGAATACAATCTTTCCAAAACACATTTTTAATATTTTTAATACACATTTGTAGAAAGTCATTACCAAATGTTGATATATTACGGAGTTCAGGAAAACATTCATAGAGAAGAGGTTTCCATTTTGGTTCTCTAGTTTCCAGTTTTCGTATCCATGTAATTTTCAGAGCTTTGATATAGCTGAATATGTCTATCATTCCGAGGCCTCCCTCATTAATAGGTTTACACAGCGTTATTCTTTTTATCCTGTCTGGTTTTTGATTCCATACAAACTTAAACAGTATTTTGTGCAACTCTTTTTGAAATGATATAGGTGGATTTGGTAATGTTAAAAATAGAAAATTAAGCTTAGATATTAATAAAGATTTTATTATGGCTATCCTTCCAAGTGGTGTTAACAACCTTTTCGTCCATATATTTATGATTTCTTTAATTTCAAACAGTTTGGCGTTATAATTAAGTTTGGGAATTTCATCTATATCAGTACTGAAAACAATACCAAGTGCCTTAAAAAAAGAAGGATTCCATTTCAATTTCAGATTTGGTAAATATCTTACTGAGCTGTCCTTTAAAGAGCCGATCCATATTACCTCAGATTTATTATAATTAATTTGTAGTCCTGACATTTCGGCAAATATATTTAACGTATTCAT
>JALTWL010000304.1:5792-9054 GCA_027047045.1 Micavibrio sp. | reverse complement strand
AAACTTTAACAGATGATAAATTACAAGAAATCCAAAAATTAGCTACAGAAAAAAAAGAAGCAAATATTATGTCAGTTGATTTGGCACCTGAAGAAACACAAGAAATTGAACAAACATTTGAAAATGTTACAGATTTTAGAACTTTAGGTGAAAAAATCACAGCACCTATTGATAATATAGTTGAAAGGACAGCAAAAATCATAGATAAAGATCCTATAATGAATGTATCATGAGAATTGAAAAAAGTAAATGATGATGTTCAAAATGTATATAGAGAGATTATAGATGATGATGGTGTTGTAATGAGGTTTTTGAAAAAGATTCCACTTGTTGGTGATGCTGTAAAAAAACTTGATAATGCAGTAGATGATTTAAAATTTGATATAAAAACTGTTTCAGGAAAAATAGATGTTATTTTTTCAGGATTTGACCAAAGTTATGAAAGCTTAAATATATCTATTGAAATGCAACAAGAGTTTTTAAAAGGATTGGATGAAAATATAGGTAAAGTAAAGGCTTATAAAGAATATGTAGAAAAAAAACTTGAAGAATTTAAAGAAAAAGCAAAAAATGTAGAAAATGAAGATGAAAAGGAAAAATACAATATGTTTATTAGAAATGTAGAATATTTTCTTTGAAATTTAAATGTTCTTATTTGAAACTTGGAATTAGCTAGAAAAAGATTGTTAATTAGATTGGATTCAGCTGTAAAATTGGCTTTGGCTATGTCTAGTTCAAGACCGATATTTAAGACTTTACTTTCTGTGGCAGTTCTTGAAACTTCTGGACAAAAGGCTATTGATGCAAGTATGAAAACTATTGATGTAATGGGTGATACTATTGATAAAATGAGTTCTGATCTTACAGATAAGGCTATTGAATCAAATAGAAAAGCTGAAGAAATGGCTAGTAAACCGGTTTTTGATACTCAAGTATTTGTAGAAAATGTTAAAAAACTTAAACAACACTTTGATACAATAGAAGAATATAGAGAACAAGTTAAAAAAGAAGCAGAAGCAGAAAGAAAAGTATTTGAAGAGGCTACAAAAGATTTAGAAAATATGAAAACTGGTAAAGTAGAAGATTTTAAAGAGTTAAAAGATGAATTATCTGAAAAATAATATTATAAGTAGGATTTGTTTCCTGCTTTTTTTAATTGAAAGAAGCAGTTTTTTATTTATTATGTAGCTAGTTTAATTAAAATTATTATTTCAGAAATATGGATAAAATTAGAAATTTTTGTATTATTGCACATATTGATCATGGTAAAAGTACACTTGCAGATAGACTTTTGGAAAAAACAAAAGTAGTGGATAAAGTAGCAAATAAGCAAGTACTTGATAGTATGGATTTGGAGCAAGAAAGATGAATTACTATCAAACTTGCACCAGCTAGAATGTATTGGAAAGAACATCAATTAAATTTGATAGATACTCCTTGACATGTAGATTTTCAATATGAAGTTTCAAGGTCATTAGCATCTGTGGAAGGTGCTGTTTTGTTGGTTGATGCAACACAATGAGTTCAAGCTCAAACACTTTCTACACTTTATATGGCTATGGAATATGATTTGGAAATAATTCCAGTTTTAAACAAGATAGATTTACCGGCTGCTGATCCTGAAAGAGTAGGCGCAGAACTGGAAAATCTTATATGAATTGACCAAGATGAGATAATAAAAGTTTCAGCAAAAACTTGAGAAAATGTAGAAGCAGTTTTAGATGCAATTATTGAAAGAATACCCAATCCTCAAAAAAGTTTGGATAGGATGAAACTTGAAAATAATGTAGGAAGAAGCTTAATTTTTGATTCTGTTTACGATCCTTACAAAGGTGTAGTTTTGTATATTAGAAATTTTACTTGAAGCTTAAAAGCAGGGGAGGATGTGTATTTGGCACATACTTGAAAAAAGATGAAAATACAAGAAGTTGGTTATTTTTATCCAAAATATAAAAAAGCAGATAGTTTACAGCAATGAGAAATAGGTTATGTAGTTACAGGTTTAAAATCTGTAAAAGATGCACAAATTTGAGATACTATCATTAAAACTTCTGAAAAAATCAAATTTGATAATCCACAAGACAGAGAAAAACTTATTTCCTATGCAATTCCTTGATTTAAGAAAATGCAACCTTTTGTGTATGCAGGTGTGTATCCAATGCAAACAGATGATTATGAAAAACTTAAATCTTCTTTGGAAAAACTTTCTATAAATGATAGTGCTATTACTTATGAAATGGAGAATTCTCATGCTTTTGGGTTTGGTTATAGATGTTGATTTTTATGAATGCTTCATATGGATATAGTAAAAGAAAGACTTTCTAGAGAATTTCAGCTTGAAACTATTTTTACGACTCCAAATGTGGTTTATATTGTAAAAATGAAATATCTAAATTTTCCAAAAATAAAATCAGGTGATAATATCATGGAATTTAAAAAAACTTGAATGTGGAAAGAAATAGTAAAATTTGTACATAATATAAGATCTGAAAAAGAACTTGATGAAAGGTTTGAAATACAAGATGTAAATATTGTAGATAAAAAATGAGAATTGGAAAATATAGATTTAACTCCTTATATGATAGTAAGATCTGGTTCAGATTTGCCAGAAACTTGATATATAGAAAAAATATATGAACCATTTGTAAATTTGGAAATTGTAGGTCCAAGTGAATATTCAGGTGCAATTATGGAACTTGCACAAGATTATAGATGAAAAATGAAAAATATGGAGTATATAGATGACAATAGAGTTTTGTGGAAGTATTATATTCCATTGGCTGAAATTATTGTTGATTTTCATGATAATCTAAAATCTATTACAAAAGGTTATGCAAGTATGAACTATGAACAAGCAAGGTATGAAGAAGAAGATTTAGTAAGGCTTGATATTCATATAAACAAAGAAATGGTAGGTGCTTTCTCTATGGTGGTACACAAAGATAAGGCTTTTTATAGATGAAGAGATGTTGTAAAAAAACTTAAAGAGTTAATACCAAAACATCTTTTTGCAATACCAATTCAAGCAGTAATAGGTACAAAAGCTATTGCAAGAGAAACTATACCAGCTTTGAGAAAAGATGTGCTTGCAAAATGTTATGGTGGTGATGTATCAAGAAAAAGGAAACTTTTGGAAAAACAAAAAGAATGAAAAAAGAAACTAAAAGCTATTTGAAAAGTAAATGTTCCAAATGATATTTTTATAAAGATGTTGAATAGGAATTAGTTTGACAAATAATGTATTTTTTTTATAATTTTAATA
>JALTWL010000304.1:0-5782 GCA_027047045.1 Micavibrio sp. | reverse complement strand
GGTAAATAGTTATGCAGATTTTAGTTTAGATTTTTTGTGATTATGAGATTTATTTAAAAGAAAAACAGTGTGAGTACATTTTAAAGCTTGATGAAATGATTTTTGATGATTTTTTTTCGTAACAGATTTTAAAAATGTGTGAAGTGAAGATGTTAATTTAGGGAATGGAGATAAAAAAACAAATTGTGCACATAAGTTAAAATGATATTATTACAATGTTTTACACGGACAAATTATGTATCCATTGGATAATGAAACTAAAAATTTTTGGCAAGATATAAATATAAATAATTATTCAGGCTTAAATATAGAAGGATGATTGTATACATTATGTGATGGCGATATGGATAGTATATATGGTCAGATAATATATAAAGAAAACTGAAAACAAATATTTAGTTTGCAAGCAGGTTTAAAATATGAATATACAGGAAATAAACTAAAACTAAATTGAAGTAGTTATGAGTTTGCAGATAATTTACAAAAAATATATACAGGTGGAACAACAAATATACTATGATTTTTATATGATAGTAGCTATGGAATAGGTTTTGTATGAGGTAGAGTAAATAGCTGATTTCAAGATTTGGTAGATGCAATGAATGATGATACAGTAAATCATGTAATTACAAGATTATGGCCAAAAATAGAAAATACAGAAAATGCAGATATAGATGCAATATATGGTATATGACTTGGAACAAATTTAGTTGTAAGATGACTTTTATGATTAGGTTCTGATACATACAATCATTCAAATATAATTAAAAATTTTGAAAGGTTTGCAAAGTTAAATAAAACTATAATATTAAAATGAAATTTATTGAATATATCAAATATACTAAACCCATTGAGAAAAAATAGTGCTATACTTTGTGCTGGAAATCGGAATAGTAGGACAAATATATCTAAGATAAATAGTTGAGATCCTGATATATGAAAAACAATATGTATAAAAAATGATAATAGTGATATAAAAATTCAAGATGATATAACTTTGAATTGACAAATAACAAATATAGTAGTAAAATGAAAAAATAATAAACTAATAATAGAAAAATCTCAAGAATGACCATGATATATAAGTATATTTGTAGATAATGGATATGTCTTATTTGATAATAATATGGATCAAGTATCACTAAATTGAAATTGAGAGATAGTAGATAGTTGATGAATATGAAGTTGAGCAGTATTCAATGGAAATATATATGTAAATTGATTAATAGCATGATGGCAAGAGATAACACCAGGTACTTATCAAATCAGCTCATTTGATCATAAAATGTATATATATTGAAGTGTAGCAAGTTTAAATACAGTATGAGAAAATCTAGATAGATTAAAATATATAGATAACTTGTGATTAAATAGAAATTATGCAGATGTAACAGAGATATTTAATTGGCAATGTATGTGACTAACATGAACAGATGGGTCTGTATGTTGAAATGCATATGATAGGTATGGGTTCAATAGTATAGTTATAAAAAAAAGACAGTATAAGAATAAGCTGTTAAAATAAAATTAGATTTGGAGATTGACAGAGATTTAGGAGAATAATTAGTTAAATCAGTTTAATAAGTAAAATTTGTTTAATCAATAATAAAATAAAAATGAAATCAAAAAAAATAATATTAGTTATCATATCAATCATGACATTGTTTTGAATATGATATTGATTGACAGTAACACAAATAGTAGATAATAGTATAGGCTATATTAAAAAAATGATATTTACAACAGATGGTACAGATGGGACAAATGCAAAAGTAGTAATAGATGGAACAGATGGTAGTATTACTATGTCTGGTGCATTGAATATACAAGAATGAGCATTGAAAGATGCAACAGTAGTAACAGCCGATTTAAAAGATGGAGCAGTTACAAGTGCAAAAATAAAAGATCATACTATACAAAAAGAGGATTTAGACCCAACACTTGAAATGTGAAAATTTAAAGATGGTGTAAATCCTGCTGATGCAGTGTATACAGGATGAAAGGTGTGAATAGGTACAGATAGTCCAAGATCTAAACTAGAAGTAAAAACAAGTGGTTATAATGAGCCAGCATTTATGGCAGGATACAACATAAATAGTGGTATTACTCCATGACAACATTCAATAGCAATGTGAGCATCAGTAATAGCAAGTTGAGATTATTCAGCAGCAATATGACATTGAGCCCAATCAAATTGATTAATGTCAATAGCAATATGAGCTTATACAAAGGCAAATTGATGAATGTCAACAGCAATGGGATATAGTACAAAAGCAAAATGAAGTTATTCAACAGCAATGTGATATATAACAAAGGCAAATTGATTTACATCAACAGCAATGTGAGTTGTTACTAATGCAAATGGTTATGCATCAACAGCAATGTGATATCATACTCAAGCAAATTGATATGAATCAACAGCAATGTGATATCATACTCAAGCAAATTGATATTATTCAGTATCAATATGAAGGGATACTCAGGCAAATTGATATGTATCAACAGCAATGTGATACTATACAACAGCAAGTGCATGGAATAGTACAATACTAGGTAGATATGGACAAACAGCATCAGATGATTTATTAGCTGTAGCATGGTGAAATAATGGAGATCAGAATACAGCAGGAAAATGATTAGTATTTCAGGTAAAAAGAAGTGGAGATGTAAGGATAAAATGAAGAGTATGTGATATAAATGGAGCTAATTGTAAAAGTGTAGCAAATTTGTGAGGTATATGGAATAAAAATGGAACAAATGTATACTATAATAACTGAAATGTCTGAATTTGAACGAGTAGTCCAAGAGCAAAATTGGAGGTTAATACAAACAGTAATGAACCAGCACTTATGGTAGGAACCTTTATAAATAGCTGAATAGTTCCTTGAGCTCTTTCAGTAGCAATGTGATCTCAAACTCAGGCATCTTGAAATGCAGCAGTAGCAATGTGACATATAACAAAAGCAAATTGAGATAGATCAACAGCAATGTGATCTAATACACAGGCAAATAACTATGCAGCGACAGCAATGTGATATATTACTAGTGCAAATGGTTATGTATCAACAGCAATGTGATTGTTAACTCAAGCCAATTGACAGACATCAACAGCAATGTGAAATAGAACAAAAGCCAATTGACAGACATCAACAGCAATGTGAGCTTATACAAAAGCAAGTTGAGATTACTCAACAGCAATGTGATCTAATACACAGGCAAATAACTATGCAGCGACAGCAATGTGAGATTATACAAAAGCAAATTGATATGTATCAACAGCAATGTGATCTTATACAACAGCAAGTGCATGGAATAGTACAATATTGGGTAGGTATGGACAAACAGCTTATGATGATTTATTAGCTGTAGCATGGTGAAATAATGGAGATCAAAATACAGCAGGAAAATGATTAGTATTTCAGGTAAAAAGAAGTGGGGATGTAAGGATAAAATGAAGAGTATGTGATATAAATGGAGCTAATTGTAAAAGTGTAGCAAATTTGTGAGGTATATGGAATAAAAATGGAACAAATGTATACTATAATAACTGAAATGTCTGAATTTGAACGAGTAGTCCAAGAGCAAAATTGGAGATAAGAAGTAGTTATAATGAGCCAGCACTTATGGCTTGATATAGTATAAATAACTGAGTAACTCCATGAAAAAGTTCAATAGCAATGTGACATAATACTAAAGCAGGTTGAAATTATTCAATAGCAATGTGATATTATGCAACAGCAAATTGATATTCTTCGACAGCAATGTGATATTATACCCAAGCAAATAGTTATCATTCAACAGCAATATGAGGATGAACCAAAGCAGATTGAGATTATTCTATAGTAATGTGACGGTATTCAATAGCAAGTTGAGATTTTTCAACAGCAATGTGAGTTTGAACAAAAGCAAATGGTAGTTATTCAACAGCAATTTGATCAAGTACACAATCTAATTGATTAGCATCAACAGCAATGTGAGTTTGAACAAAAGCAAATGGTAGTTATTCAACAGCAATGTGACATAAGACTCAAGCAAATTGAGATTGGTCAACATCAATGGGTAAAGAAACAATAGCAAGTTGAGATTATTCAATGGCAATATGATGGGGAAGTCAAGCCAATTGATATACTTCTGTAGCAATGTGAGTTTGAACAAAAGCAAATTGATATACTTCTGTAGCAATGTGAGCTAGTACTCAAGCAAATTGAAATAGATCAACAGCAATGTGATATCAGACTCAAGCAAATTGATTAATGTCAACAGCAATGTGATGGGGTACAAAGGCTAATTGACTTACTTCTGTAGCAATGTGACAAAGTACAGATGCAAATTGAAAGTATTCAACAGCAATGTGAGCTTATACAAAAGCAAGTTCGGATTATAGTACAATAGTTGGTATAAATGGACAAACAGCAAGTGATGATGTATTTGCAGTAGCATATTGAAATAATGGAGATAAAAATACAGCAGGAAGTTGATTGATATTTCAGGTAAAAAGAAGTGGAGATGTAAGGATAAAATGAAGAGTATGTGATATAAATGGAGCTAATTGTAAAAGTGTAGCACAAATGTGAAGTATATGGAATAAAAATACATCATGATATGCATATTATTACAATAGAGTATGAATCTGAACAAGTACACCAAGAGCAAGATTAGAGATAAGAAGTAGTTATAATGAGCCAGCATTTATGGCAGGATACAACATAAATAGTGGTATTACTCCATGACAACATTCAATAGCAATGTGATCTTATACTAAAGCAAGTTGAGATTATTCAACAGCAATGTGACATTGATCCCAATCAAATTGAAATAGATCAATAGCATTTTGATCTTATACTCAAGCAAATGGATATGAGTCAACATCAATGTGATATCAAACTCGTGCAAATGGATATAGAACAATAGCAATGTGAGATTATACAATAGCAAGTACAGTTTATAGTACAATACTAGGTAGGTATGGACAAACAGCAAGTGATGATGTATTTTCAGTAGCATGGTGAAATTATGGAGATCAAAATATAGTAGGAAGTTGATTGGTATTTCAGGTAAAAAGAAATGGGAATGTATATGTAAAGTGAACTGTAAGGGCAACAGCCTTTGTAAATACATCTGATAGAAGACTAAAAAAGGATATAAAAACTTTAAAAAATAGCTTAAAAAATATTGATAAGTTAAGATGAGTAAGTTTTAAGTGGAAAAAAGATAACAAAAAAGAAATTTGACTTATTGCACAAGAAGTAGAAAAAGTATATCCTGACTTAGTTGTAACTTGAAAAGATGGATATAAGGCAGTTAAATATAGTAATGTAGTTGCTATCCTTATTGAATGAGTAAAAACATTGTATCATGATGTTATTTCAAATACAACTGAAATAGAAAAATTGAAAGTAGAAAATAAAGAATTAAAAGCAAAAGTTGATAGTTTGGAAGCCAGATTGAATGCTTTGGAACAAAAAATAAATAATTTAAATAAATAATCCTAAAAAACATGAAAAAACTAGCAATATTATTTGTTATATTATCTACATTGTTTTTAGCTTCTTGTGGATGAGATCAAAAAGTAACTAAGCAAAATGAAGACCAAAATACTAAAATACAAAATGTAGAAACAAAAAATTCAATTGAAAAACAAGATATTAAAGAAACTAATGTAAAACAAGAAAATCAAGAGGAGGTAAAAGAGGAAGTACAAGAAGTTCAAGTTCCACAAGAACTAGAAGAGGAAAAAACAAGTTTTAAAGATATAGAAAATAACTTAAAAAAACTACAAGAA
>JALTWL010000303.1 GCA_027047045.1 Micavibrio sp. | reverse complement strand
AAGAACAGCTTTTTACAAATCAAGATAGATTTTTAACAAAAATTATTACTGGTAAATGGAAAACTACAAATTTTGGTTCTATGAATTTGCCAGCTGAAATTTCAGATATTTTTAAATGTTGGGGCAGAGCCAAACGCCAAGAACAAGAGCTATATAAACATTATTTCATGTCATGTTCAAGTGAGGATAATATCTATATAAAGGATAATTTTACAACTGGCATTATTAGATATGATTATCATTATTTAGAGGCTAAAAAAGCTTTAAATTTACCTCGTTTTTATAGTATTTATGAGGCTGTATATAACCACCCTGATGAAGATTTTTTTCAAAATGCTAAGGAAAGTGATGTTAGCAATTTTGCCTGTAACGATAAATTTGTAACTATTGCACATAAAAAATGGAAAACTTCCTTTTGTATTAGAGAGTATAAAAAATATCGCAATATTTATGATTTGAACTTATATGCATTTTTGCTTGCAGATGATAGACGTGGGCTAGTAATATTTTTAACAGCGCAAGGCATTGGAAAAGATAATATAATCAAGCTAACAGATAAATTTTTAAAACAAATATCACAAGTAACAAATATAAGGTAAATAATGAACAAAGCAGATTCATTTATTATTTTGGCAGTAAATAAATTTGGTAGTGGCGAACAGGCCAGATATTATAAAATTAAAAAAGACGCAGAAGTTACAATTGGGCGTGGCTTTGATTGTGATATAATTTTAGATGATCCTTTTATTTGCGCGCATCATATAAAAATTTTAAAAAACTTTAAAAAAGAACAATTAAGAATTGAGGGCTTTCAAACTATAAATGGCTTTAAGGTTAATAATAAACAATATAGCTCAGATATAGTAGAAGTTGGATATGGCGATAAAATATATATGGGTAAAACTATAATTAGAATTTATAACAGCAACTATCCTGTAAAAGCCACAAAAAAGCTAACAAAAACAAGCCCATTTTTCTCAAAATTAGAAAATCAGACAAATTGTTGGCTTTTATTTTTAATATCTTTGTTAATTGTTGGTTTTTGCAGCTATATAGACAGTTGGGAAAAAGATATATTCTATGATATTGCAATTGCAATATTGGTGATTGTAATTATTACCATTATATGGGCTGGAATATGGACTATTGTTGGGAGGATAAATAAACATAAGTCATATTTTTCATTGCATATTGGTATTTTTAGTAGTTTTTTTATTTTAAATATAATTATAATGACTGTAGTTGGTTATATTAGTTTCTTTTTGCATCAAAATATATTTTCAGAAATAATGCGCTATATAATGTCTAGTGTGATATTGGGTGGATTAGTCTATAGCAGTTTGACATTTACAACCAATATGAATAAAAAAAGTAATTTTAAAACTGCTTTTGTGTTTTCGGTTGGAGTAATTATCAGTCTAATTGCAATTATGATGATTAAAAAAGATGATTTTTCTACCATTCCTAAATATTCAGGTATTTTAAAGCCTTATTTGCATGAATTTGTTATCGCTCAAAATATAGATGAATTTATGAAAGAAAATATAGATATATTTAATCACGATATATTAAAGCACAAAGATACAACAAAATAGATGTGTTTATTTGACATATTTCAATGGATATGTTAGGGTTATACTATATAACTTTTGGCAATTTTAGATAATTATTTTTATGGGCAACAAAATACTCAAATCATGGCAAGAACAAGCCGAAGATGCTCTGGCTCTACAATCCGTTGAAAGACATGCTTGTGACGCAAAAAGAATTGATGATATAACCGCTATTTTAAAATCTTTGCCAACAGGTAAGTTAATTATGGATTGGGCAGAAGATAGAGGAGTTTCTATATGGCTAGACTATCAATGTAAAGACTCTGCTGGTGGATACCATATAATTGGCTCTAAAACTGTTTGTTTATCTGCGAATTTAACTGATTTACAGTTGGTGCCAATATTGGCGCATGAGCTAAGACATGCTTGGCAAGATGAACAAAATTTTATGCCCAGCCTATATAAAAATGCAAAAACTTACCTAAAGCAAATTAGATTTATTGAGGCTGATGCAACCGCATATGAATTTCAAATTTTTACCGAAATGCAAGAAGCAAAAATAAATGTAGTGGCTAGCCCTTATTACAGATTTTGTCAAAATATACTAAAGCAAAGCCTAGATAACACTCCACAATTTTTAAAGGGAAAAGAGGCGTTTTGGAGTGGTTTTTGTGGTTTTTTTGCCGATAGAAATAAAAAAGACAATTATGATAGTACAGCTATTTTGGTAGGGGAAATACTAGCAGAGTTAAAAAAAGCAGAAATATTTAAAATAAAAACTGAATATAGTAATGGCAACTATTCAAAGCCAAATATCAAAGGAATAGATGTTGAAAGTAAATTAGAAATTGTAAAAATTGCAAATATGTTCGGTGAGGGTAATTATCTGGATAGTATAGAGATTGATTTTACCAATAATGAACAATTTGTGGGCAATATATCAAAATCTAATAGAGATAGATTAAAAAAACTCTGTATTATTGAGGGCAATGGTTATAATATTCAAAGACAAATACCAAATATCATATAAAATATGGCACAAATTGAAATGGGTAAAAAAAATAAGCGTGGCTTAAAAATAGATGGCTGGCTGAATATAGACAAAGAGACAGCTATAGGCTCTACCGATGTGGTTAGGATTGTTAAAAGGATATTTAATGCTCAAAAAGTTGGGCATGCAGGTACTTTAGATCCAATGGCAAGCGGTATTTTACCAATAGCATTGGGGGAGGCGACTAAAACCATTCCATATATTCAAAATAGTAAAAAAATATATGAATTTACAGTCAAATTTGGAGAGGCAACCAATACAGATGATGCAAATGGCGATATTATAGATAGATGTGAGGTAAATATTCAAGAAGATGATATAAAAGCAGTATTGACAAAATTCATAGGTAAAATAAAGCAAGTTCCTCCACAATTTTCTGCTATTCGCATAGAAGGTAAAAGAGCATATGATATAGCTAGAGCTGGCGATATCGCAGATATAAAGGCTCGTGAAGTGGAAGTTTTCTCTCTTGAATATAAAAAAGATAGTTTTAATGGGCAACAAGCAGATTTTACTCTTTGCTGTGGGAAAGGCACTTATGTGAGGGCGATTGCACGCGATATGGCTAAAAAATTAGGTACCGTTGGGCATGTAACTTACTTAAGACGTACCGCAGTTGGGGTTTTTACAGAAAAAAATGCAATAAAGCTTGCAAATTTAGAAAAAATATTGCAAGATGCCACACCCGACGAGCTTATCTTACCTGTGGTAACAGCGCTGGACGACATCCCGGCTTTACCGCTAACGATAGATGAAGCTCAAAGGTTGCGAAATGGGCAGGCTATTTGTTTTTTTAGTAAAACAGACATAGTTAGACTGGAAAAGCTTGGCTTAATCATTAACGCAAATAAGGCGGTTTCTGTAAAAGCTATGTTTAATGATGAATTGTTGGCTATTGCAGAAATCCAAAAAGCGACTTTAAAACCAATTAGAGTTTTTAACCGCTAGTAATTATTATTTGTAATATAATTTAAATTTGGAGGTGCAAGATGTCGATAACAACAGAAAAAAAACAAGAAGTTATCAAAAAACATGCTAAAGGCAAAAGTGATACAGGCTCACCAGAGGTGCAAATTGCAATTCTGACAGAGCGTATCGTTAATCTAACAGAACATATGAAAACACATAAAAAAGATTTGCATTCAAGACGCGGTCTTTTAGGTCTTGTTAGCAAGCGTCGTAGATTGCTTGACTATCTAAAGAGTAAAGATGAGGCACGCTATCAAGCTATAATTAAAGAACTTGGTCTTAGACGCTAAATTTCTCTTAAGAATTATCTTTAAAAACACTGCTATTTATAAATGGTAGTGTTTTTTTTATTGATATTACTGTTTGATTGGGATAACATACTGTACTTTCTTAACTATATAAATATGTTGCACCACAATTAAGGGATTTTCTATGTTTGGACTAGGCAGAAAAAAAAGAGAAGCAGAGCTTAGAAAAAAAATCAATATGCATATTCCAAACTTAACTAAAGGTGATAAAAATTTTATAAAAACTTTTAAAACTAGCCCTCATATAATTTTATCAGATGCCGCAATAACTGGAAATGTAGCTGTTATATTTGAACTTATGTGTAATGGTACAGATGTTGCAAAACAAGCAGAAACAATAATGGAAATCGCCATTGAGGTGGGAGATACTTCAAATGATGTGTTAAAACTAATGCTACAAACAGGTGCATCAGAGCAAATATTTAATGCAAAATTTTTAAAAAAAGCTATACAACGTAAAAATGATATAGCAATTGATTTGCTATTAGAACATAGAAGTAAGATAGATTTTCTATGTGTTTTTGAGGCATATCGGCAAAAAAATATTGAACTTGCTGATAAATTGGTAAAAAAACTTTTAGATATAAGTGCTATAACTTGTATAAAAGATGTATATTTATATGCTATTGAAAAAAATGAGCCTGATATGGTTAAAGAAATTGAAGAAAAATATTTTGATATATTTTCTTTTTCTGTGTCTGAAATGACAGAAGCCTTGTCTGAGGCTGGTAGGGAGGTTTTAGATATTATAAATCTCAAATCCCTAAATTATGTCAAAAGCAATGAGTTGGTACAAAATTACATAGAAAATGATAAAATAGAGGAGCTTTTTTCTTTTGCAGATAGATATGAATATTCTTTGGATTTGGACGTTATGCTATCATATGCTGTGCAGCATAAAAAACACCAAATTGTATCTATGCTAAAAAAGAGGGGCGCAAAAATAAATGCCCAAACAATTATTTTAGATATGTTGAAAAGTCGTAAAGACTGGCATAAAAAAGGTGAAACAAAAGGAGAATTTGAGCGAAGAAAAAGATTATTTGAATATGTTGATGATTTAACTGAATATGACAGTCGCCTTCTTGTATATATGATACGTAATAACAAAGCAAAAACAGTTGAATATTTGCTGAAACATGAGAAAAACTGGGATAGTAATGCAATAAAAGACGGTATATTATTTTGTGCAGAAAATGGCTATTACAATGTATTAGAGGCAATAATGTTAAATAGTCAAAGCTGGGATAATACAGATTATAATATAGCGGTAGATAATGCAGTAACTCCTAACATGTTAAAAAGAGTTGAGAAAATTAGAGACAAAGTTTTAGGTTCTGGTTGGTATGTTGATGATAACTGTACCGTTAGGAAAGAGCAACAATTAAAAGAAGTAAGCAGCTGTCGTATGAATATGAGTTTAACCACTATTTTTAACTTTAAATCATATGAAGTAACCAAAATAGTTAGATTCAGTAATAAAGATAAAGTTGAAGATGTATCATATAAGAATTTTGTAGATTATCAAAATGATAGCGAAATTATGGAAGCCTACAAAAGACTATGTAAATTTTCTAAAGAGCCTGTTCCTTTTAATGGCATTACTGCAAAAATAACAACTCCTCCTAAAAAGCGCATTATCAGGCAATATAATATCAAGAAGTAGCAAAGAAAAATTTTTAGCTCCCCAATAATTAGACATATATCCTAAAATATAAGTAAAATATTAACTTTTATTTTCTATAATCTTGACTATAGAGAATATAGAGTTTTATAAATTAAATCGAATCGGAGATGTCGTTTTGTCTAGAGAATTTACCCTAAAATTAGAGCGAGCAATTTTAAATGAAAATATGTCAGATATAGAACATATATCTTTGATAACAGATATTAATGAACTTAGACTTGGTAGGGATAAGGAACATCCATTACTTTACGTAGCAAAATTGGCTAAGCAAGATAAAATAGATATTAAATTTGCTCAACATATAGTCAGAGATTTTTTAAAAAAAGGGGTTGATATGCTAGAGCATATGAATGTTAGTGCGACAAAAACTCTAGCCTCGGAGGTTGTAGGTGCAAATGTTTTTGACAAAAGCACAACTCAATTATTATTAACACATGCTTTTTATCAATCTATGCAACAAATAGGTACAAGCTCAAAAGACATAATAAGAGAGGCATCTTCTGTTATTGTGCATGATAATAAAGAAATTAGTTTTTCTAATGTAATTGTCAATCCACCACATCAAACCATATTTAGTGCAGTTAGAGATTTAGAACATGATTTAAATGCAGGAAGTTTTGAAGAACAAGCTTTATTAAAAGCGATTAAAAATGAAGTAATTTCTATTGATGAGATGTTAACAATTATTGAAAACCACGACTTAGAGCTGGGAGCAAGAGCGCATCAAAGAGCTATGAGTAATGTTGAAGAAAAGCAAAAAATAAAAAAGAAAGGTGCAAATATGAAGGATGAATATATGGAAGTTGCAGTAAAACTTGAAGATAAAGAAAATAGAGATATTAGCGATGACAAAATAATTGAAGATGATATAGATATTGCTAAACTGATTATTGCCGAAATGCAGGAAAAATATGTTGGTCAAGATGGTCCTATCAATCAGGCAAAGACACTTTTGGCAAGAATACAATTTGATAGAGCTACAGGCAATGATGACAAAGCAAGGTCAATGCATATGAGGTTTGAAGGCAATCCTGGAACTTTAAAAACAACAATGGCGAGGGAATATTCAGAGCTTTTACATGCCCTTAGTCTAAGTAATGGTAAATTCATTGAATTGACACGGGAAAAAATTGTAGGTGCTCACATAGGTGAAACAGAGAAAAAAATATCAGAATTCATTGAATCTGCAATAGGAGGGGTATTATTTATAGATGAAGTACATAATTTAGTCGTTGAAAATGCTGGAGATAAACGAGATTTTGGTTTTCGGGTGATTGAGGCACTTGTGGGGGCGATGGAAAGACACAGAGATGAGCTAACGGTAATTGTTGCTGGATATTCAGGCGATATTGAAAGATTCTTGGCTGCAGACCCTGGACTACGTGATAGATTTACCACAACGGTTAAATTTGACGATTATGATGCAGATACACTTGCGACAATTATGGACGTTCATTTGACAAAACATAATCTAATTATGCCAGAAGATGTTAAAAAACGGGCAGTTGAGGGGATATTAGAATATAAGGCAAAATTAGGTGAAAGAGAATTTGGTAATGGTCGTGTAGTTAGGAATTTAGTTGAACAATTACCAGATGCTATGGCCACGCGTATATTTGGTTCAGATGATGTTGATACTAGCAACTTAAGCAAAGAGAAGCTAAGAACAGTTCATATGTCAGATATTGATAAATATATTGATGGGTTGAATAGAAGTGCAGAGGGCATAGTTAAAATTAGAAATAGAAGCAAAACTATGATGAAAGATGATAGCTATGGTCGCAACAAAATAGGATTTACTGCAAAAATTACATAAATATTATTGCTTATATAATATAAAGATTTGCATAATGCTTAATATGTATTTGGTTGTATGTTAAACTAATTGGTATTTTAACTTAATATTGTTTTAATTTAATAATGACTGTAGGGATTATGTCTGGGGCAAAATCTGCAAAGCAGTTGCAAAAGCAATCGCCCAAAATCCCAAGAGTGATATTACTGCTTTTAATGTTGGCACTGGTGGCACGACACCAAGTTTAGATTTTAACAAAGCAAGTAAGCCTGCTATTTCCAAAAAATACAAAGGTGACTACCGCAATTCCAAAAAACAATATAGAATTTGGAAAAAATATCTAATTTTTGCTATCTCAGCTATAGTATTTTTTAATAACCGACCATAGATTTATTATTTTGAGCATTTTTGATTGCAGTAATTGCATCATCAATGCGGTTTAAAACTTCATCTTTACCCATAATTGCTGCTACATGGGTAATAGAGGGGGAATTACCAGTACCAGTTAAAGCGGCTCTGAGAGGCATACCAATTTTACCAAATTTCAAGTCATTTTCTTTGCAAAATTCTTTAATAGCATCGCTTATACTATCGGCAGAAAAATCTGATAGCTTGTCTAGCGTGGGCTTTAGCTTGTCTAATACTTCTATTGCCTCTGGGCTTAATATTTCTTTTGCCCTTTCATCTAGGGGAATTGGGCGTTGAGTAGCGTAAAATAAAGCTTCATCAGCAAGCTCATGCAGTCTTTTGGCTCTTTCTACCAAATCCCCCATACCTTCTTTTATCCATTTAAGCGCTTTTTCACTGGGGATATATTCAAGCTTAGATTCTAAGATAGGTTTGATTAGTTCCAATAATTCTGCATGGGGCATTTTTGCCATATAATGAGCATTTATACTGTCTATCTTATCGAAATCAAATCTTGAAGGAGATTTTCCTATATGCTCAAGGTTAAACCACTTTATTGCTTTTTCAGTTGGGATTATTTCATCATCGCCATGGCTCCATCCAAGGCGGAGAAGATAATTCCTCATAGCCTCAGGCAAATATCCCATATCTCTGTAGGCTTCAACGCCAGTTGCACCATGTCTTTTTGAAAGTTTTTTACCATCTGGTCCATGTATCATTGGTAGATGCGCAAATATTGGCAGTTTCCAACCAAGCGCATCATAGAGCATCTTTTGCCGAAAAGCATTGGTTAGATGGTCATCACCACGTATTATATGCGTTATTCCCATATCATGGTCGTCAACCACAACGGACAGCATATAAGTTGGTGTGCCATCACTTCTAAGTAAAATCATATCATCAATCTGTGAATGTTCTACTTCTATTTTCCCTTGCACTACGTCATTTATAACACTTTTGTCCTCTAGTGGAGTTTTTAGCCTGACGGTTGGGGCTATACCTTTGGGAGCTTCACTTGCATCGCGATTACGCCAGCGACCATCATAAGCAGCAGTTCTTCCTTCAGCTCTTGCTTTTTCTCGCATTTTATCAAGTTCGCAGGGGGTACAATAGCAATAATAAGCTTTACCTTCATCTATCAATTTCTGAGCTATTTCGATATGTCTGTTTTTTCTTGCAAATTGAGATACTGCCTCTCCGTCCCAATCAAGCCCCAACCATTTCATACCTTCATAAATTTTTTCAATTGCATCATCTGTGGAGCGCGCCCTGTCCGTATCTTCTATTCTAAGCAAGAATTTACCACCATGATGGCGAGCAAAAAGCCAGTTGAAAAGAGC
>JALTWL010000302.1:3987-9111 GCA_027047045.1 Micavibrio sp. | reverse complement strand
TAGTTTTTCAACTTCAAGGAGGTCATATCATCAATGTGTTATGTAAACCTGCTGCAGCTATAGATAATACTCTTTTGGCAAATACTTGTCATTTTATATCAGAAAAATCTATTTGATTTCAAGTGGACAACTTAGACAGAATGTTGTCTAAATTGTCTATATTGTCTATTTTCGAAGGTCTTTTGTTTTGAATAAAATATTCATAAATTTGTTTAAAATTTGATATGGGATATATATTTATATTTTTTATGAATTGAACTTCATATATGTTTTCTTCTGGTATAAAAAAGTCTTTGTATCATTTTTTATATGCTCATATTACCGATGGTAATATTCAATTTACTCTTTTTATCGTTCAATCTAATCATAATTCTCCAAAAAATATTGAGTTATTTAGTAATTTTTCGTTTGTTAAACTTCATTCATAAATTAAACTAAGTATAGCTACAGCCATAGGTAAGTCAAATCTAGTTCCTACTTTTTTAATATCTGACGGAGAAAGATTTAATATAAATTTTCTATTTGGTAGTTGTATTCATATATTTTTGAAACTACTTCTAATTCTTTCTTTAGCTTCTTTTATTGCAGTATCTGGTAATCATACTATTTCAATTCATGGTAAGGATTTGTTACTATCAATTTCTACTTCTATTTCATAACTTTCTAATCAAATATTTGTAAAAGTTTTTATTTTTTTGACCATTATTCTTTTTTATTATTAAAAATTAATCAAAATTTAAACAAAAAGTTTGTGAAGTAAAGATAAAATAAAAGTTGAAAATTATTTATAAAATGGTTATAACTATTTTGTAAGTTTATTTATATTTTAGTCTGAACTATTATGTATCCAAGAAAAATTTTATTAAATATTATTAAAAACCTAGATAATAGGAAAATAATTATTTTGATTTGACCAAGACAAGTCTGAAAAACTAGTATAATGAAATATTTATATAATAAAATAGAATTAAATAAAGTTCGATTTAATTTAGATAACATATGAGATTGTGAGAAATTTCAAAGATTAGATATATTAATATCATATCTTAAATCTATTTGATTGGATTTTAGTAAAAAAATTTATTTGTTTGTAGATGAATTTCAATATTGTGCAAACTCAGATAGAATTTTTAAAAATATATATGATACATATGAAAATATCAAAATTATATCTAGTTGATCTTCCTCTATGGAAATCAAAAATAAAATACAAGAATCTTTAGCTGGAAGAAAAAAAATATTTTATATTTATTCTTTGGATTTAGAAGAATTTATAAGTTGGAAATTGATAAAATTATGAAAGACCAAAGAGTTAATTAATTTCAAAGTCTTTAATGAAATAAATGATATTTCTTTTTTAAAAGAATATTTTGATTATTTGTACGAATATATGATTTTTGGATGATATCCAGAAGTTGTATTAAATGATGATTTTGAATCCAAAAAAGATGCTCTTACTTCTATTTTTGATTTGTATTTGAAAAGGGATATATTAGATTTTTTGAATATAAAAAATGTTTTATGATTCAAAAATTTGATAAAATATCTTTCTTATAATATGTGAAATCAAATAAATTTTTCTGAATTAAGTAATTTTGCAGATATAGATATTAATACATTGAAATCTTATATAGAGATATTAGAACATACTTATTTGATAAAGAAGATTTATCCATTTTTCACCAACAAAAATAAAGAAATAGTCAAATCTCCTAAAATATATTTTTTGGACAACTGAGTTAGGAATTTTTTTATTAATAATTTTTCTATAGATATAGATTTAAGATTAGACAAAGGTTTTTTATTTGAGGCTGCAGTACTTCAACAATTTATAAAAAATTGAATTAAAGAAAATATTAAATATCGAAGGACAAAAAATCAAAAAGAAGTTGATTTCGTAATAGATAATATGTTTGAATTGATAGGTTTAGAAGTTAAATTCAAAGATATTATAAAAAATAAGGATTTGATTGGACTCAAAGAATTTATAAAAGATTACCAAGATAAAATTAAGAAACTTTATTTGGTTTCCAAATCTAACAAATCTAGAATAAAAATTGAAGATATAGATATTAATGTTATAAGTATTTTTGATATATTTAACGAAATTATATATCAAGTAGTTTAAACTATTTTATAAATAAACTTACATTTTAGTATAAATTATTTTATGAATAGAAATAAAATTTGTTGTCTACTTCTTGTCTAAGTCTGTCTATTTATTGCCTAAAATATAGTTTTAATCTAATAAAATTTTTGTCTATATCTTGTCTACTTCTTGTCTACATTAAATCCAATGTTGGCTGTTTATTATTTTTATCTAAAAAGTAAATATTTTTAATAGTGGATTGCTTTTTAGCTTTTTCTATTAATATTTTCAGATTATAAATGCTTTCATCAAATTCTTCTGGTTTGGGTTTGTAAGGAGTTCAATCTTTTCATCAATGTGTAAAACTAAATCTTGCTGGATCTGATCGGTCAGCTTCATTTCAATAAATTAGTTGCGAAGTTTGCACAATATTAAAAATCGCCTTTGGTCCGATTCATTTAATTCATAACAAATCTTTGAAATTGTTTATATTTTGTCTGATGTTAGATAATGTTCTGACTAATCTGTCTACATCAAAATCTGTTGTTCTAATCCAATGGTGATCAGGCATTTTGTAATTTTTTTGGATATAATTTATTATTTCTACAATATCTTTTCTAATATTTTCTGATTTAACTGATATTAAATTCAAAACTTTGTTTAGTTTTTTGGTTGTTATAATATTAAACTCCTCTTTTTCTAAGCCTGGATATTTTCATTCTAGTATTTTTATAGTTTTGTTTCAAATTTTTCGATTCCGATGATATCTTCTAGCTGTTTTTTCTTCTTTGTTTAATCATTGTTGAATTATTGTATAATGTCCTTTACTGTCAAAAAATATTTGATGATAATATAAATCAAATCAATCTTGTAAAAGACTATTATCTACTTTTGCTAACAATTTTGAACTGTTTAAATATTTTTTGTATTGCAAAATATTATATTTCCAAGCAAAGTTTTCTATATGTTGGGGTGTTTTGATAGCTGTTTTTCATTTTCATCATCAAACATATATTCAAATTTCATAATTTATATTTTTTAAAGCTTGTGATAATACTCCTCCAACTACTGTAGTCAATCCTGAAGAATGTCGATCAAATCATAACCAACATCCTAGTGATTGAAACCATAAAGGTTTAGATAAATTGTCTATCAACTCCTCTACTCCCCTTTCTTTTACAAATAAAATCAAAAATTTTTCTGCTAATTTTGTCATTTTTTCAAAAAGCCAAGATGGACAATGTCATCAATGTAGTGGTAAATCTATATACATTTATTATTGAAATATGATATTTAAATAATTACCTTTAATATTATAGTAAAATTTAAATTAATCAATGTATTTATTATCTGTCTATATATTGTCTATTTGCTGTCTAATATGTTCCATAATATTAGTTTAATACTTTGAATTTGTTGTGTCTATGTATGTCTATTTTATATCTAATATAGAATTTAAATGAGGTTTGTAATACAAAGAGTTAATTGGGCTAATATAAAATGTTTTGATTATGATAATAAATTAATATATGAAGATTCTATTAATAAATGATTAGTTATTTATGTTTGAATATGAAAGGTAGATATAGATAATTTTGATGATAAATATTTAAAAATTGAAAAAATAATAAAACTTCCTTTATTTGATGATATTGATGGTAAGATAACATTATCTATTAAAGATATAAAGTGAGAGATTTTACTTATTCCGAATTTTACTTTGTATTGAAGAAATAAAAAGTGAGCAAGTATAGATTATACTCACTCTGCTTCTTTTAAAGATGCAAAAACTATTTTTGAAAAGATTTATTATTTTTTAAGTTCAAAAATATCTATAAAAAAATGAATTTTTGGTTCTTATATGAAGATACAATCAGAAGTAGATTGACCAGTTAATTTTATTTATGAGGTTTAGTATTGAATATATGTAAGTATTATTAAAAATTAAAAATTGTAAACTAAGTAAAAAGTTTTTATATATTACTACTTAATTATAATATATAAATATAATATATATAACAAATTTCTGAATTTAGCATTGTAATGTACATTTAGATGTTAAATATATAAATATAATTTAATTTTTGTCACAATATTCTTTTTATTTCGTTTATAAGTTATGAGTGATGATGGAAGTATTATTGTTTTTGATGAATTTTGTAAGGTAGATTTAGAAAGTCTACATTATAAAAGAACTTGATTTTATATATAAAATTATTAATTTATAATTTGTACCCTGTGGAGACAGGGATTATCAATGTTTTATTTGAGATATTTATTTATATTTAAATTAAAAACACATGGACGTTAGAATTAAAAAATTAATCGCTTGAGCTACTGCTGTTGCTGTAGTAGCTACACAAGCTTTAACAGGTGTGGTTTACGGTGTAGACTACCAAACAGAATTACAAAATGCTTATAATTGGGCAAAAGAAAATGGATTTACAAATGCTGCTACATTTGATGAATTTGAACCTCAAGCACAACTTTCTAGAGGTACAGCAGCAAAATTGTTTGCTTTATTTGGGGAAAGTGTTTTAGGATTGACGGAAGATCCGGCTAAAGAATGTAATTTTTCTGATGTTGCGGGTAAATGGTATGAGTCTTATGCTATCAAAGCATGTAAATTAGGATTGATGAAGGGTAATAATGGTAAATTTTTATGAGAAAATCCTTTATATAAATCTGAAGCTGTTGTAGTTTTGGCTAGAGCAGTTACAGCTCAAGAGTTATCTTGGAATGATGCTATTGCTAAAGCTCAAGAGTTGGGTATTACAAATGAAACTGATGTAACAAAATTATATAGACCTGTTACAAAAGGTGAATTGACTGTTATGATGTATAGAGCTAAAGATATTAATGCGACAGAAAATGTGGAAGAAGATCTTGGTTTAGGTGATTTGGAAAGTTTGTTGGATTTGGGTGATGAAGATACAACAACAACAGAAGATACAACAACAACAGAAGATACAACAACAACAGAAGATACAACAACAACAGAAGATACAACAACAACAGAAGATACAACAACAACA